>NZ_JTKZ01000752.1:0-10490 GCF_000799035.1 Delftia sp. ZNC0008 | reverse complement strand
GCGGCGCCGCAGCTGCAGGCCCCGGCCCGCCCGGGCGATGCGCGCGAGCAGGTGCTGGCCCTGCACCAGCAGGTGGCCCGCATCATGGCCGACTGCGTCAAGGAGCCCGTGGTGGACACCCGGCGCGACGACCGCATCGACGCCGTGGTGCTGCACCCGCTGTGGGGCATGCTGCTGCTGGCAGCCACGCTGTTCCTGATGTTCCAGGCCGTGTTCAGCTGGGCACAGCCGCTGATGGATGGCATCGAGGGCGGCGTTTCGGCCGTCTCGGCCCTGGTCAACGAGCACATGCCCGAAGGCGCGCTGCGCAGCCTGCTGGCCGATGGCGTGATCGCCGGCACGGGCGCCGTGCTGGTCTTCCTGCCGCAGATCCTGATCCTGTTCCTGTTCATCCTTGCACTCGAGGATTCGGGCTACCTGCCTCGTGCCGCCTTTTTGCTGGACCGCATCATGGGCAAGGTCGGCCTGTCGGGCCGCTCCTTCATTCCGCTGCTGTCCAGCTTCGCCTGCGCCGTGCCCGGCATCATGGCCACGCGCTCCATCACCAGCTGGCGCGACCGCCTGGTGACCATCATGATCGCGCCGCTGATGACCTGCTCGGCGCGCCTGCCGGTCTATGCGCTGCTGATCAGCGCCTTCATTCCCGAGCGCACGGTGGGCGGCATCTTCAACCTGCAGGGCCTGGTGCTGTTCGCGCTGTACGTGGCCGGCATCGCCAGTGCCATGGCCGTGGCCGGCGTGGCCAAGCTGGTGGGCCGCAGCGCCGGCCCCACGCCGCTGCTGATGGAGCTGCCCTCCTACCGCTGGCCCAGCCCGCGCAGCCTGGCCCTGGGCCTGTACGAGCGCGCCATGATCTTCCTGCGCCGCGTCGGCGGCATCATCCTGACCGTGAGCATCGTGCTGTGGTTCCTGGCCAGCTACCCGGCGCCGCCCGATGGCGTCACCGAAGCGGCCATCCGCTACAGCTTTGCAGGCCGCATCGGCGGCTGGCTGGAGGTGGTGCTGGCGCCGATCGGCTTCAACTGGCAGATCGCCATCGCCCTGGTGCCCGGCATGGCCGCGCGCGAAGTGGCCGTCAGTGCCATGGGCACGGTCTATGCACTGTCCGCTGCCAGCGACGAGGCCATGGCCGAGCAGCTGGGGCCGCTGATCGCCCATACCTGGTCCCTGGCCACGGCGCTGTCGCTGCTGGCCTGGTTCGTGTTCGCGCCCCAGTGCATTTCCACGCTGGCGGCCGTGCGGCGCGAGACCAATGGCTGGCGCTATCCGCTGCTGATGACGGGCTACCTGTTCGCGCTGGCCTACCTGGCCAGCTTCATCACCTACCGCGTGGCCCTCGCGCTGGGCGCGGGCTGAGGAGGGCATTGAGCATGTGGCAAAACATCATCGTGGGCGTGATCGTGATGGTGGCGGCCGTGTCCCTGGTCTGGCGCTACCTGCCGGCGCGTTGGCGGCTGAAGGCCGGTCAGCTGCATCCGTCGCTGGCGCCCAAGGACGGAGGCGGCTGCGGCGGCTGCAGCGCCTGCGGCGGAGACAGCTGCGCACCGGACAGGCGCCAGCCATAGCGCCAGATCGGTCGCCAGGCCGGTCGCCGGGCCTCCGGCCGGTTGCACGCTCAGGCAGCGGCCAGCCAGATGCGGGCGCCGTCATCCAGCGCAGGCAGGCCATGCGCCAGGCGCGCAGCGTTGCAGCGGTCCGTGCCCATCTCGAATTCCCGGCAGGTCGATGAGCGCTGCTCGTAGATGCTGCATGCCACCTGTTCGCCGCAGCGGCCCGTGAGGGCCGTGCAGCGCACGGGGCGGCGCTCGGTGCCGTTCATGCGCCAGCGGTTGCCGTGGACCTCATGGGCCAGTTCATCGGGAACGGTGCCGCCCATGGAGCGCAGTTCGTAGACGGAAAATTCGACACGGAAGTGTTCGCAGCAGACGCCGCAGTTCAGGCAGGGATGCAGGGCTTCGGACATGGAAGTTCTTCTTCGGGAGACAGCAGGGCACGCACAGGCTTGCCGCGCCCGGTGCCCGGGGCGGCGCATAAGGCTGGGAAGAGGGGGTGCGGCCCTAGGTATGGCCCTGGAGGAACTTCAGATAGAAGGTGTGGATGCGCACGAACAGCGCACGCACCCGGGCCGCGAAATGCCGGCGCGGCCCGAAGAAGGAGGGCACGCGCGTATGGCGTGCAATGTGCGGATGGCGCAATGCGCAGCCGCCCAACGGAAACACCGCCTGGGGGCGCTTGGCCTGCAGGCGGTGTCTGGAGTGTTCGTGGCTCAGGTGCATGGGTGTGGGGGAATGCGCCTGGGCCAAAGGAGTGGGCGTGATCAGCCCGGCTGGCGGCCCAGCAGCAGGTACTCCATCAGTGCCTTTTGCACGTGCATCCGGTTCTCTGCCTCATCCCAGACCACGGACTGCGGCCCGTCGATGACCTCGGCCTGCACTTCCTCGCCACGGTGGGCGGGCAGGCAGTGCATGAACAGGGCGTCGGCACGCGCGGCGGCCATCATCTCGGCATCCACGCACCAGTCGGCGAAGGCCTTCTTGCGGGCCTCGTTCTCGGCCTCGTAGCCCATGCTGGTCCACACGTCGGTGGTCACCAGGTCGGCGCCCTTGCAGGCATCCAGCGGGTCCTTGAAGACCTTGTAGCAGCCCTCGCGCGGCGCCTTGCCGCCAAAGGCCAGCTTCTCGTCCACTTCGTAGCCGCCCGGCGTGCTGACGTGGACGGTGAAGCCCAGCAGGTCGGCAGCCTGCAGCCAGGTGTTGGCCATGTTGTTGCCGTCGCCGACCCAGGCGACGGTCTTGCCCTGGATCGAGCCGCGGTGCTCGATGAAGGTGAAGATGTCGGCCAGGATCTGGCAGGGGTGGAACTCGTTGGTCAGGCCGTTGATGACGGGCACGCGCGAGTACTCGGCAAAGCGCACGATCTTGTCCTGGCCGTAGGTGCGGATCATCACCAGGTCGGTCATGCGGCTGATGACGCGCGCGCTGTCCTCGATGGGCTCGGCGCGGCCCAGCTGGCTGTCGCCCGTGGTCAGGTGGACCACCGAGCCGCCGAGCTGGTACATGCCGGCCTCGAAGCTCACGCGGGTGCGCGTGCTGGCCTTCTCGAAGATCATGGCCAGCGTGCGGTCGCTGAGCGTGTGGTGCTTTTCGTAGTTCTTGAACTTCTTCTTGATCAGGGCCGCGCGCTCGAGCACATAGGCGTACTCGTCGGCCGTGAAGTCGGAAAACTGCAGATAGTGCTTGATGGCAGTCATAGGCAGGTCCTCATTCGGACAGGAATTGCACGATCAGGGGCTTGAGCTTGGCGACCACTTCGTCGGCCTCGGCCTCGGTCATGATCAGCGGCGGCACCAGGCGCACCACGGTGTCGGCGGTCACGCTGAACAGCAGGCCGGCTTCGGCGCCACGGCCCAGCAGGGCGCCGCAGGGCTTGTTCAGCTCGATGCCGATGATCAGGCCCTGGCCGCGCACATCGACCACGCCCTTGACGTCGGCCAGCTCCTTTTGCAGCGTGGACTTCAGGCGGTCTCCCACCTTGGTGGCATGGGCCAGCAGGCCGTCTTCTTCCATGATGCGGATGGTTTCGATGCCCGCACGCATGGCCAGCGGATTGCCGCCGAAGGTGGAGCCGTGGTTGCCCGGCTGCAGCACGGTGGCCGCCTTGCCATGGGCGACGACGGCGCCGATGGGCACGCCCGAGCCCAGGCCCTTGGCCAGGGTCATCACGTCGGGGACGATGCCGGCCCACTGGTGGGCGAACCACTTGCCCGTGCGGCCCATGCCCGCCTGGACTTCGTCGAACATCATCAGCCAGCCGTTGGCATCGCACAGGGCGCGCACCTGCTGCATGTACTCGATGCGCATGGGGTGCAGGCCGCCTTCGCCCTGGATGGGCTCCATCATCACGGCCACCACGTCGGGGTTGCCGGCCGTGGCCTGCTGCAGCGCCTCGAAGTCATTGACCGGCACGCGCAGGAAGCCGTCGAGCAGCGGGCCGAAGCCGTCGCGCACCTTGGGGTTGCCCGTGGCCGTCATGGTGGCGATGGAGCGGCCGTGGAAGGCATGCTCGTAGACCACGATCACCGGCTTGGCGATGCCCTTGTCCACGCCGTACTTGCGCGCGATCTTGATGGCGGCCTCGTTGGCCTCCAGGCCCGTGCTGCAGAAGAAGACATTGGTCATCTTCGCGCGCTCGGTCAGCAGCTTGGCCAGCGTTTCCTGGCCGGGCACATGGTAGTAGTTGGAGGTGTGGATGAGCTTGGCCACCTGGTCCTGCAGCGCAGGCACCAGCTTGGGGTGGTTGTGGCCCAGCGTGTTCACTGCAATGCCGCCCAGCGCATCGAGGTACTGCTTGCCGTTGACGTCCCACACGCGGCAGCCCTGGCCTCGCTCCAGAGCGATCGGTACGCGGCCATAGGTGTTCATCACGTGGGGCGAGGCAGCCTCGATGAAAGCGGTCATTGCAAAAATCTCCTGAGCTGGAAAGTAAACGGCATCCGGGCGTTGCCGCCGCAGATGCCTGAAAAACAGCGAAGCCCGATTCTAGGGGCCGCGCAATGGCCTACCGTTGCGGTTTGCGCATCACAGCCATGCAATGAACCTACGCCACACTTGGTTAGTGCGCTGCACAACGGTCCAGCTCTTATATAAGAGATAAAATGCCTGCTTGGCCTGCCGGCAGCGATCCTGTCTGCGGGCTCTGACTTTTTTGAAGGACTTGCGCAAACAGGAAGTGGCAAGGTGCTGGGCCCCTTGGCAAGCCGCCTGTTTTGCTCCTTGTTGCACAAGTCGTATTTTGGTGCGCATCCTGATGGTCTCTCCCTCCAGCAAAGAACTGTTCATCCAGGGCATCACCCACGAAGGCAAGACTTTCCGGCCCAGCGACTGGGCCGAGCGGCTGGCAGGCGTCATGAGCCAGTTCCGCCCCGGTGGTGCCCAGCGCGGCAGCCACCTGAGCTACTCGCCCTGGTGTGTTCCCACAACGCTCAACGGCGTCAAGTGCGTGGTCGTGCATCGCGACCTGCGCGACTACGAGCCCATGGCCTGGGATTTCTGCCTGAATTTCGCCAAGGACAACAACCTGCAGGTTGCCGAAGCCTGCCTGATACCGGACGAGCCGGCCCGCTGAGGCCGGCTTCTTTTTTTGCGGGGCCGGTTCCCGCCCGATGTGAAGCGCGCCTGGGGTGCGTTTTTTTTCGGCTGCGCTTTGCTGGAGCCGGGCTTTTCCTTCGGTGCGATTGCCGATGGCGGCGCTTTTGTCCAGGCACAAAAAAACCGCCCGAAGGCGGTTTTCTCGTTCGCTGACAGCGCACCCGTTACAAACGGCAGATGGCCGGGGCCATCCGTGCGGTTGCCTAAGTGGATTAGGCGGCGGGGGCTGCCAGGGCCTTGACCTTGGCGGACAGGCGGCTCTTGTCGCGAGCGGCCTTGTTCTTGTGGAAGATGCCCTTGTCGGCGATCGTGTCCAGAACGGATTGGGCTGCGGCAAACAGTTCGGTTGCCTTGGCCTTGTCGCCAGCCAGAACGGCCTTCTCGACCTTCTTGACGGCGGTGCGGTACTTGGAACGCAGCGAAGTGTTGGCTGCGTTGAGCTTGACGTCCTGGCGGGCGCGCTTGCGGCCGGATGCCAGGCGGGGGTTCTTCTTTACGGGCTTGGATGCCATGATATGTATTCCTAGTGTCTGAGGATGTTGTCGGCGAAGCGCGGGATTATAGCATGCAGTACCTCCAGGGCCTGTGGGCCCCAGGCCGCGCAATCGGGCCTGTTGCAACGGAGTGCAAGAGCCGTCCGGCCCGCCCGGGCACGCAGCTCCGATGGCCGTGCCAGCGCATACACTCCCCACGGTGTCACTGTTCAAAGCCGCCTCCACCGTTTCCCTGCTGACGCTGGCCTCCCGTATCACCGGGCTGGTGCGCGATCTGCTCATGGCCTCCATGTTCGGAGCCAATGCGCTGACCGATGCGTTCAATGTCGCGTTCAGGATTCCCAATCTCTTCCGGCGGCTGTTCGCCGAAGGCGCCTTCAGCCAGGCCTTTGTGCCGGTGCTGGCCGCCAGCAAGGCCAAGGAGGGGGAGGAGGCCACGCGCAGGCTGATCTCCCATGTGGCCACGCTGCTGTTCTGGGTGCTGCTCGTGACCTGCGTGCTGGGCGTGGTCGGCGCGCCGCTGCTGGTCTGGCTGCTGGCCAGCGGCCTGCGCCAGTCGCCCGAAGGCTATGACGCAGCCGTGCTGATGACGCGCTGGATGTTCCCCTACATCGGCTTCATGTCGCTGGTGGCGCTGTCGTCCGGCGTGCTCAATACCTGGCGGCGCTTTGCCGTCTCGGCCGCCACGCCCGTGCTGCTGAACCTGGCCATGATTGCCGCCGCCTTCTGGGGTGCACCCTGGCTGCAGGCGCGCGGCATAGAGCCCATCTATGCCATGGCCGGCGGTGTGATGCTGGGCGGCGTGCTGCAGCTGGCGGTACAGCTGCCGGCGCTGGCAGGCCTGGGCCTGCTGCCCCGCATCGGGTTTTCTCCAGCCGCCTTGCGCCAGGCCTGGCAAGAGGCCGGCGTGCGCCGCATCCTCAGGCTGATGGCGCCGGCGCTGCTGGGCGTGGGCGTGGCCCAGGTCTCGCTGATGATCAACACCCAGATCGCCTCCTATCTGCAGCCGGGCAGCGTGACCTGGCTGTTCTATGCCGACCGGCTCATGGAATTTCCGACGGCGCTGCTGGGCGTGGCGCTGGGCGTGGTGCTCACGCCCCAGCTGGCCGCGGCCAAGGCGGCCGACGACTCGGAGCGCTACTCGGCCATGCTGGACTGGGGGCTGCGCCTGGTGGTGCTGTTTTCCGTGCCCTGCGCGGTGGGGCTGCTCACTTTCGCCGAGCCGCTCGTGGCCACGCTGTTCCACCGTGGCGCGCTGCAGGACAGCGATGTGGGCCAGATCGCGCTGGCGCTGGTGGGCTACGGCGCCGGCCTGGTGGGCCTGGTGGCCATCAAGGTGCTGGCGCCCGGCTACTACGCAAGCCAGGACATCCGCACGCCCGTCAAGATCGCCATCGTGGTGCTGATCATCACCCAGCTGCTCAACCTGGTGCTGGTGCCCTTCATGGCGCATACGGGTCTGGCGCTGTCCATCGGCCTGGCGGCCCTGGTCAATGCGGGCTGGCTGCTGTGGGGGCTGCTGCGCCGAGGCGTCTACCGTCCCAAGCCCGGCTGGGGGCGGCTGGCCTTGCAGGTGATTGCGGCCAGCAGTCTGCTGGCCGTGCTGCTGACCTGGGGAAGCCAGCATTTCGACTGGATTGCGCTGCGTGCCAACGGATGGCAGCGCGTGGGCCTGCTTGCCGGCCTGATGGCGGCCTCGGCCCTGCTGTACTTTGGCGCGCTGTGGGCAGCCGGGCTCAAGCTGCGGGCACTGCTGCGGCGCTAGCCCGAACCCGCATAATTGCAGGCCTGGGCGCTGCAAATTCACAAGGCATCATGAGCTGGAGCTACGACGACACGCCAACGGCCCTGCAATACTTTGCAGCGCTGGTGCAAAGCGATGAACACCTGCCGCTGATGGAGGCGGCAATCAGCATCGCCCAGGATGCCGTGCCCGATCTCGACCTGCAGGCGGCCAGCGCCGAACTGGACCGGCTGCAGGTGCGCCTGGTCCAGCGCCTGGCCGGCGAAACCGATCCGCTGCAGTGCCTGCGCGGACTCAACCAGTTCTTCTACGGCGAGCTGGGCTTTGGCGGCAATCTCAACGACTACTACGACCCCGCCAACAGCTACATCCACCATGTGCTGCAGACGCGGCGCGGCATTCCCATCAGTGTGGCGCTGATCTGGCTGGAGCTGGCTGCGGCCATCGATCTGCCGGCGCAGGGCGTGAGCTTTCCCGGCCATTTCCTGGTCAAGATGCGCCTGCCCCAGGGGCAGGTGGTGATGGACCCGTTGAGTGGCGAGTCCTTTTCTGCCAACAGCCTGGCCGAGCGGCTGGAGCCCTTCTGGCAGAGCGCGGGCCTGTCGGCCGAAGAGGCCGCTCCGCTGGGCATGTACCTGCAGGGCGCCTCGCCGCGCGACGTTCTGGAGCGCATGCTGCGCAACCTGCAGGAAATCCACCATGCCCGGCGCGACTGGCCGCTGCTGGTGGCCGTGCTCAACCGGCTGGCCGTGCTGCGGCCCGACATGCCCGAGATCCTGCGGGACCGGGGGCTGGCCTATGCGCAATGGGGGGTGACCGAGCGTGCGCTTGAAGACCTGGAGCGCTTCCTGCAGTCCCAGCAGGGCGCGCAGGCCGTGGCCGTGCGCGAGGTGATCCGGCGGCTGAGAGGGCTGTAGCCGCCCGCGCGTGGGCTGATCAGACCAGCCGGACGGCTTCCAGCTCTTTCTTGAGATAGGCGTAGAACAGCGGAGCCGCCACCAGGCCTGCAGGGCCGAACACCGATTCGGCCACGAACATCACCGCCAGCAGCTCCCATACGCCCATGTGCGTGCGCTGGCCCACGACCTTGGCGTTGATCACGTACTCGGCCTTGTGGATCAGGATCAGAAAGCCCAGGCAGGCGGCAGCGGCCACAGGGGACACCGACAGGCCCACGATGGTGATCACCGCATTGCACAGCAGGTTGCCCACGATGGGCACCAGGCCTGCGATGAAGGTCAGCGTGATCAGGGCTGGCGTGTAGGGCAGGGTCAGGTTCCAGTGCGGCAGCACGCCCAGAAGGAAGATGGCCGTCAGGAGGGTATTGAAGGCCGCAATCCAGAACTGGGCCGCCACGATCTGGCGGAAGGCCAGTCCCATGAGCCGGATGCGCTCGCGCAGCGCTGCCACCAGGGGCGGGCGGCGCGTGACCATGGGACGCACGGCGGCCAGGGCGCCGATGATCAGGCCCACGTAGGCATAGAGCAGGCCGGTGAGCCAGGCGCGGCCCGCATGGGCCAGGGCGCCGGCCTTGGCGGCCAGGTAGCTGGCCAGCAGGTGCTGGATTTCCTGTGCGCCGTCCGGCAGCTGGTCGGCCATGTCGGCCGGCAGCTTGTCACGCAGCTCCAGCACCGTGTGCGCCAGATAGTCGAGCAGCTCGCGGTACTGCTGTGGCGCGTCGGTGATGTAGGTGCGCGTGTGCGACAGCGCGCCGCTGAGCAGGGCCAGCGGCGCAAGAATGACGATGGTGGCTGCCACCAGTTGCGTCCAGCGCGGCAGCGAGCCGCGCCGGGACTTGGGCTGGGCGCGTGACAGCAGCCCGGCAAGCGCGCGCGTGACCAGAAAGCCCACGCAGACGCACAGCATGCCCGGCAGCAGCCCCTGCCACATGATCAGCAGCAGGGCGCCGGCCATCAGCACATAGCTGGACAGCGTCACGCCGCGCGTGGGCGCGGGCTGCGGGGAGATGATGGGCGAGGGCAGGTGCTGGGTCATGCGCTGCGGGCCCGTGGTCAGCGGACCTCGACAGGCTCGCCCTCGCCGCGTGCGGCGATGCGTCCGATGGTGTGGACCGTCTCGCCCAGCTTCGCGAGCGTAGCGGCCGTGGCTTCGGCAGCCTCGGCGGGCACGACAACGACCATGCCGATGCCGTTGTTGAAGGTGCGGTTCATTTCCACGGCATCGATGCCGGCCGTCTTCTGCAGCCAGGCGAACAGCTCGGTCTGGGGCCAGCTGCCGGCATCCAGGTGGGCGGCCAGGCCTTCGGGCAGCACGCGGGGGATGTTCTCCAGCAGGCCGCCGCCCGTGATGTGGGCCAGCGCCTTGATGGGGTGCTGCTCCAGCGCCGCCAGCACGTTCTTCACGTACAGGCGCGTGGGTTCCATGATGGCCTGCTTGAACGGCTTGCCGTCCAGCGTTTCGGGCAGGCTGCCCTGGCTTTCGGCGCGCTCGATGCACTTGCGCACCAGGGAGAAACCGTTGGAGTGCACGCCGGCCGAGGCCAGTCCCAGCACCACGTCGCCAGCAGCAACGCTCTGGCCCGTGAGGATCTTGGACTTTTCGACGGCGCCGACGGCAAAGCCGGCCAGATCGTATTCGCCGGCCGGGTACATGCCGGGCATTTCGGCGGTTTCACCGCCGATCAGTGCGCAGCCCGACAGCTCGCAGCCGCGCGCAATGCCGCCGACCACGGCAGCGGCCGTGTCCACGTCCAGCTTGCCGCAGGCGAAGTAGTCGAGGAAGAACAGGGGCTCGGCGCCCTGGACCAGCACGTCGTTGACGCTCATGGCCACCAGGTCGATGCCGACGGTGTCGTGCATGTTCCACTCGAAGGCCAGCTTGAGCTTGGTGCCCACGCCGTCGGTGCCCGAGACCAGCACGGGCTCCTTGTAGCGCTTGGGCACCTCGAACAGGGCGCCGAAGCCTCCGATGCCGGCCATCACGCCTTCGCGCATGGTCTTCTTGGCCAGCGGCTTGATGCGCTCGACCAGCGCGTCGCCAGCGACGATGTCGACGCCGGCGTCTTTGTAGGAGATCGGGGTAGAGGAGGGGGCAGAAGAGCTCATGGATGGGTACGGTGCGGTAGGCCCGAGGCCGGGCTGGAAC
>NZ_JTKZ01000903.1:0-2199 GCF_000799035.1 Delftia sp. ZNC0008 | reverse complement strand
CCGCACCCTGGTGCTGGACACCGGCAGCCAGGCGCGCGCCGACGAGGTGGTCAGCTCGCTGGTGGAGGGCCTCACAGGCTTTGCGCTGGCCTTGGTCGATACGCAGACCAGCGCACAGGCCGCCATGGCGCACTGGCTGACCACGCAGGAAAGCCCGGCCGGCTTTTCGATTGACCGTGAATGCGAGCTCAAGGCCGCCGACGAATCCAAGGCCGTGGTGCGCTATGCGCGCCATCCGCTGGACATCGACGAGGTGCGCCAGCACATCGAGCACGGCAAGCTGCCCACACGCCTGGCGCTGACCTGGGACGACCGCGTGAGCTTTGTGCTGACCGAGGGTCTGCAGATCCGCAAGATCGCGCTGCTCGATGCCGTGATGGAAGGCCAGTCGCAGGACGACGGCGGCTTCGATGCCGACGTGGCGATTGCCACGGGCGAGCTGTCCAGGCTCATCCCCGATCTGATCGAGGCGTTGGGCGGGGAAGGGCGCACGGGCCTGGGCCAGGATCTTCCAGCATCGCTGCAGACGCCTGCAGCCCACGCTCCCGCGACGGCACCGCGCGCAGCGGCATCGGGCCGTGGAGCGCTGACGGGGCCGGCCACGGCACCCGTGGACACGGCGCCTGAAGAAGCGCCGTTCTGAGCCAGCAGCCGGGCACCCGGGCCGGCAATGTTTCATGTGAAACATCGCCGCGCCTCCAGGGCGCTCAGACCCTTTCGAAGATGGCTGCGATGCCCTGGCCGCCGCCTATGCACATGGTCACCAGCGCATAGCGGCCGCCCGTGCGCTGCAGTTCGGCGATGGCCTTGGTGGTGATGATGGCGCCCGTGGCGCCGACCGGGTGGCCCAGCGAGATGCCCGAGCCGTTGGGATTGACCTTGGCCGGGTCCAGCGCCAGTTGCTGGATCACGGC
Source organism: Delftia sp. ZNC0008 (assembly GCF_000799035.1). Lineage (NCBI taxonomy): Bacteria > Pseudomonadati > Pseudomonadota > Betaproteobacteria > Burkholderiales > Comamonadaceae > Delftia > Delftia sp. ZNC0008. The sequence goes on along the minus strand of NZ_JTKZ01000903.1, from coordinate 1,285 downwards.
GCAGGCCTGGGCCGCAAAGGCCTCGTTGGCCTCGATGACGTCCATGTCTGCAATCTTCAGGCCCGTGCGCTGCAGCACCTTCTGCGTAGCCGGCACGGGGCCTATGCCCATGTAGGCGGGGTCCACGCCGGCATGGGCGTAGCCGACCAGGCGCGCCAGCGGCTTCAGTCCCAGGGCAGCCACGCGATCGCCTGCGGCCAGTGCCACGGCGGCCGCGCCGTCGTTGATGCCCGAGGCATTGCCGGCCGTCACGGTGCCGCCTTCCTTGCGGAAGGCCGGCTTCATGGCGCTGAGCACTTCGATGGTGGTGGCCGCGCGCACATGCTCGTCGGTGTCGAAGACCACGACGCCCTTGCGCGTGGCGATTTCCACGGGAACGATCTGCTCCTTGAAGTGGCCGGCCGCGATGGCAGCGGCCGCGCGCTGGTGGCTGGCCGCTGCCAGTTCATCCTGCATTTCACGGCTGATGTGGTAGCGCTCGGCCACGTTCTCGGCCGTGATGCCCATGTGCATCTTCTGCCAGGGATCGTGCAGGATGCCCAGCATGTAGTCGATGCTCTTGGCGTCGCCCATGCGCGCGCCCCAGCGCGCGGCCTGGTCGAAGTAGGGGCCGCGGCTCATGGACTCGCTGCCGCCGCCGATGGCCACGTCGCAATCGCCCAGCGCAATGGCCTGGGCGGCCGAGACGATGGCCTGCAGGCCGGAGCCGCACAGCCGGTTGACGTTGAAGGCCGGCGTCTCGATGGGGCAGCCCGCATCGATGGAGGCCACGCGCGAGAGGTAGGCGTCCTTGGTATCGGTGGGGATCACATTGCCCATGACCACGTGGCCGACGGCGTCGGGCGCCAGGCCCGCGCGCTCCATGGCCGCCTTGACGGCCGTGGTGGCCAGCTGGGTGTTGGGTACGTCCTTGAGGCTGCCGCCGAAGGTGCCGATGGCGGTGCGCGCAGTGCCGACGACGAAGACGTCGCGTGGGGTCATGGTGAAGCTCCTCGAAGCGATGAACACGGGGGTGGCTTGCATTGTGCCGGTCGGGCGCAGTCTTGCGCAGCCACCTCGGTGTCAGGCATGGATGGTCCCCTGCCCGCCGATCCTCACAGGCCCTTACCGGCCTTCGAATTGCGGCGCCTGCTTGGCGTGGAACGCCGCAATGCCGCGCGGCAGGTCGGCCGTGCGCGCACAGGCATCGAAGGCGCAGGCCTCGGCCGCAAGCTGGTCGCGCAGGCTGCGGTCCAGGCCGGCGCGCATGAGGCGGCGCATATGGCCCAGCGCCACCGTGACGCGG
>NZ_JTKZ01000032.1:0-5075 GCF_000799035.1 Delftia sp. ZNC0008 | reverse complement strand
CCACGCGCAGCGCGTCGGGGCCCATGGCGCTGCCCAGGCGGCTGGCGCCGATGTCGGTGGGCACGCCTATGAGTCTCAGGGCGCGTGCGGTCTGCGGGGTCGTATGGGTGTTCATGCTCATGGGACCCATGGTATGCAGTCCCCGTGTCAGCCAAAGCCGCGTTCTGCCTGCCCGGCCTCGCGCACCAGCCGGTACAGGTCGCGGGGGTCGGCCAGCGAAGGCACCAGGTCGATCGACTGCATCAGCCCGGTGTCGTGGGCCAGCGCGCGCAACCAGCGCAGGGCCGAATAGTCTTCCAGCGCAAAGCCCACGGAGTCGAACAGCGTGATCTCGGTGTCGTGCCCGCGTCCCGGCGCCAGGCCATTGATGACCTGCCACAGCTCGGTCACGGGCGCGTCGGCGGGCAGCTGCTGCAGCTCGCCTTCCACGCGCGTCTGGGGCGTGAACTCCACGAAGATGCGCGCGCGCCGCAGCAACTCCACGGGCAGTTCGGTCTTGCCGGGGCAATCGCCGCCGACGGCATTGATGTGGGTGCCGGGGCGCACATCGGCATCGGCGATCACGCAGGCGCGGCGCTTGGCGGCCGTGACCGTGGTGACGATGTCGGCGCCTTCCAGCGCCTGGGCGCTGCTGGTGCAGCAGGTGATGCGCTGGGCGGCAATGCCTGCATGGCCCAGGTTGTCCACCAGCTTGCGCATGGCCTGGACGTCGATGTCGAAGATGCGCAGCCGCTCCACGCCCAGCAGGTGGGTGAAGGCCAGGGCCTGGAATTCGGACTGCAATCCTGCGCCGATCAGCGCCATGCTGCGGCAGCCCTGTCGCGCCAGCCGGCGCGCGGCCAGCGCCGAGGTGGCGGCGGTGCGCAGCGCCGTGGCCAGCGTCAGGTCGGACAGGAAGACCGGCAGGCCCGTGGCCACGTCGGCCAGGGCGCCGAATGCCATCACCGTGGGCAGGTCCCGGTCGGCGTTGTCTGGATGGCCATTGACGTACTTGAAGGCGTAGTCCAGCGCATCGGACACGGGCATGAGCTCGATCACGCCGCCGGGCGAATGGTGGGCGATGCGGGCCGATTTCTCGAAATCGGGCCAGCGCGCGAAGTCTTGCTCGATGGCATCGGCCAGGCCGGCCAGGCAGGCGGCGACGCCGACCTGCGCCACCAGGCGTGCGGCCTGCGTGGCGCCGAGGAAATCCGTGTGGACGGGCGTGGTTCGAGTCTTCATGGTGCTCTCCCTCGCGGTTGCTTCCACTGTAGGCCCGGGCCGAAGCGCAGGCAAGCGGGTTTCGGCTGGCGCCTGCGCGGGGAATCGCGGTGCGCGTATGCTCGGCACCCAAGCTATGAACCAACTGCATCTGTTTTTGCCCTGCGCCGCCGGCGTCGAGGGATTTCTGGCCGACGAGGTCCACGCGATCACCGGCCTGAGCGGCCACGACCTCCTGGTCGGCCGTGGCGGCGTGATGGTGCGCGGCCTGTGGCGCGACGCCCTGCTGCTGAACCTGCACAGCCGTCTGGCCCAGCGCGTGCTGGTGCAGCTGTCGCAGACCCTGTACCGCAACGAAAACGACCTGTACCGCGCCGCCAGCGAAGTGGCCTGGGAGATCTGGTTCTCCCCGCGCGAGAGCTTCAAGATCGAAGTCACGGCCCAGCACAGCCCGCTGACCAGCCTCAACTTTGCGGCGCTGCGCGTCAAGGACGCCATTGCCGACCGCTTCCGCGACAGGAAGGGCGTGCGCCCCGACGTGGAAACGCGCCACCCCGACGTGCGCGTGCACCTGCACCTGACGACCGACGAGGCCACCATCTACATCGACACCTCGGGCGAGGCGCTGTTCAAGCGCGGCTGGCGCGAGGACAAGGGCGATGCGCCGCTCAAGGAAACCCTGGCCGCGGCCATGATCGCCGCCACGGGCTGGGACCCGCACGGCGACGATCCCCAGCCGCTGTACGACCCTTGCTGCGGCAGCGGCACGGTGCTGATCGAGGCCGCGCAGATTGCACGCCGCATTCCGGCCGGCATTCTGCGGCGCTTCGCGTTCGAGAAGCTGGTGCCCTTCCAGAGGCATGTGTGGGAAGCCATGCTGGACGAGGCCGAGGCCGCCATCCTGCCCGACAGCCCCGTGGCCATCTATGGCTCCGACGTGTCCCACCGCATGGTGGACTTTGCCCAGCGCAACGCCGAGCGCGCTGGCGTGGGCCAGACCGTGCAACTGCGCGGTGGCGACGCGCTGCAGCGCATGCCGCCCTGCGAGCAGCCCGGCCTGATGCTGCTGAACCCGCCCTATGGCGAGCGCATTGCCGCAGCCGGCTCGGCCGGCCGCAGCGCCGGCGAACGCATGGAAGTGGTCGAGCGCGCGGGCCGCGAGACGGCCCAGACCGAGGACGGCGTGGAATTCTTCAGCCAGCTGGCCACCCACTGGAAGAAGAACTACAGCGGCTGGAGCGCCTGGATGCTCACGCCCGACCTCAAGCTGCCCGGCAAGATGCGCCTGAAGGAAGCGCGGCGCACGCCCATGTGGAACGGCCCCATCGAGTGCCGGCTGTTCCGCTTCGACATGGTCCGTGGCGCTGTCAAGCCCAGAAAGGCCGCCGAAGGCCCGGCAGAGGGCGCCGCGCCATGAAGATCGTGCTGCGCTGGCCGCAGTGCAACGACGGCTACGAAGGTCCCCTGCCCCGGCCCGTGGTGCTCGATACCAATGTGGTCCTTGACATGCTGATCTTCGACGATCCGCATGTTCCGCCGATCCGCGAGCTGGTGGAGCAGGGGCAGATGCGCTGGATCGCCGACCAGGCCCAGCGCATCGAGCTCGAACGCGTGCTGCACTACAGCCAGATCGCGCCGCGCGTGGCCTTCTACGGCAAGACGGCCGAAGGCGTGCTCTCGGCCTTCGACGGAGCCGTCGAATACGTGGCCGATGCGCCGCGCATCCGCTTTGCCTGCACCGACCCCGACGACCAGCATTTCCTGGACCTGGCCAGCCAGCACCAGGCGCTGCTGATCAGCAAGGACAAGGCCGTGCTCAAGCTGCGCAAGCGCGTGGCCGGCCTGGGCGCCACCGTGGGCAACATCCTGCTGGCTGAACAGGAAGAGGCACTGGCCGCCTGACGCCCTGGCCGCTGTTGTGCAGCAACCACCCAGGCGGCAATGGGGCAACAGGCTGGGTGCGGCCGGCTTGAAGGCTTTCTCCTAAACTGGCGGCCATGCAGGAGGCACAAGCCCTTCTGCCAGGAGGACGGCCTCCCCCACATCGGGACATGCATGCGCCGGGACGACCCGGCTTCACAAGGAGTTTTCCATGGCATGGGTCTATCTGTTGGTGGCGGGGCTGCTCGAAGTGGTCTGGGCGTTTTCGATGAAGCAATCGCACGGCTTCACGCGGCTGGTGCCCAGCGCCATCACCATCGTCACCATGATCGCCAGCTTCGGCCTGCTGGCCGTGGCCATGCGCAGCCTGCCGCTGGGCACGGCCTACACGATCTGGACCGGCATCGGCGCCGTGGGCGCCTTCCTGGTCGGCATCACGGTCCTGGGCGAGCAGGTCAGCGCCATGCGCATCGGCGCGGCCGTGCTCATCGTCTCGGGCCTGGTGCTGATGAAGATGTCTTCGGACTGAGCGGGGCGGCCGTTCAGCGGCCCGTGCCCAGCTCCAGCGTCAGGCGCAGCATGTCGCGGTGCTGCACGCCGCGCTCCCACAGCTGGGTGGTGTAGTGCTTCAGAAAGAAGTCACGCACGATTCCCGTCACGCGAAACCCCGCGCGCTGGTAGAAGACCAGCTGGTCGCCGAAGCTGCCGGTGCCGACCTCGATGCGGGGAGCACCTTGCGAGCGCGCCCAGGCGATGGCCTGGCGCAGCAGGGCGGTGCCCAGGCCCCGGTGATGCAGCGATTCCGCGACCGCGATGTTCATCAGCTCCCAGGCGGGTGGGCCTGAGGCCTCGTCGCCGCTGGCGCGCAGCGGCACCAGCACGCACATGCCCAATACCTCGCCGCGCCCGCCGGGACGCGGCGGCTGGCCTTCGCGCTGGAAGGACTCGCGCGCGGCAAAACAGGTGGAGCCCGCCAGATAGCCGCGCACCTTTTCCCGCGACGGGTCCGCCGACAGCAGCAGCGGCCACGGCGCCTCGGCCGGGTTCAGCGGCTCTATGTGCCAGGGTGCGAGGGAAACGGAAGGCGCGGTCATAAGCCTGAATCATCCCATGCCTGACATTGGGACGCAGTTGGGCACCTCTGCGGAATCTTGACGTGCGCTTACAACTGTGCGTTTGCACGCCGGGATCTAGTGGTTTATACTTAGACCTAGGGTAAACGCTTAGAGGGTTTTCCCGGCATTCGCGGCACTTGAGATGCATGCCGCCAGTGATTGTTGAGCGTCTCAGTAAGGAAGTTCACCATGCGCCAAGCAATCTATTCCCTGATCGATTTCATCCAGCAAGCCCGCAACGCCGAGCTCGAAATCGCCAACCAGTAATCCGGTTGGAGGCAGGTGCGCCCCGAAGCGCGCCCACCGATGCGATCGCCCCATTTGCCGATGATGGCCTTGGGGCTTTTGTGTTTCTGGGCGCCAGGCATCTGGGCGCCGGGCTTGCGGGCACAGGGCAGCGGAGCCCTGTCTACAGGCCCAGCACCAGCCTGCCGCTCCTGGCGCGCGAGCAGCAGCTCATCATCTTGGTGCAGGCCGCGCGCTCGCCGCGCGTGAGCACCATGTCTCGGTGGTCCACCTCGCCTTCGAGCACGGGCACTTCGCAGGACCCGCACAGCCCTTCCCGGCAGTCGCTTTGCACTTCGATCTTCGCGCTGCGCAGGGCGTCCAGCAGCGTCTGGTCGTTGCGCACCTGCACCACAAGGCCCGAGGCGCGCAGTTCCACCTCGAAGCCCTGCTCCCTGGCAGGGTCCAGCGCCCCCACGGTGGAGACGAAGTGCTCCACGCGCAGGCTGTCCTCGGGCCAGTGGCGGCTGGCGGCCTCTAGGCCGTGCAGCAGGCGCGCCGGTCCGCAGGCATGGATGCGGGCTCCGGCGCGCGGCGTGGCCAGCAGGGCGGCGTAGTCGGCGCGCCGGCCTTCCTCCGCCACGTACAGGTGCA
>NZ_JTKZ01000683.1:0-16462 GCF_000799035.1 Delftia sp. ZNC0008 | reverse complement strand
CCGCGTCGCTTTTCGGCCTCCTGCGTGAGCACGGTGATGGTGATGCGCCGGTTCTGGGGCGCGCGCGGATCGTCGGGCAGCAGCAGGTCGCTGCTGGCCAGGCCCGTGATGCGTGCCAGCTGGTTCAGGGGCATGCCGGCGGCCACCAGCTCGCGGCGCGAGGCGTTGGCGCGGTCGGCCGACAGCTCCCAGTTGCTGTAGCCGCGGTCGGCATTGCCGTAAGGGGCCGCGTCGGTGTGGCCGGACAGGCTGATGCGGTTTTCCGCGCCTGCCAGCGCCGCGCCCACCTCGCGCAGGATGTCGCGCATATACGGTTTGACCAGGGCGCTGCCGCTGTCGAACATGGGGCGGTTTTGCTCGTCCACGATCTGGATCTGCAGGCCGTCGGGCGTCACGTCGGTGCGGATCTGAGAACGGAATTCGTTCAGGCGCGCATTGCTGGTGATCATCGCGTCCACCTTGGCCTTGAGCGCCTTGATGCGGTTGGAGTCCACCTGGGCCTGATCGGCGCGGCCCGAATCGACGCTGGTGCGCCGGTTGGAGCTGTCGGCCGCCTCGGAGCGCCGTACCTGGCCGTGCACCTTGGCCAGGTCGTTGCCGCCGCCGGGAATCACGCTGGAGCTGTTGCCTGCACCGTCGCCGCCGGCCATCGCCACCTTCAGCGGCGAGGAAAAATACGCCGCGATGCCCTGCAGCTCGCCCTTGGCCGTGGAGCCCAGCAGCCACATCAGCAGGAAGAAGGCCATCATCGCGGTCACGAAGTCGGCATAGGCGATCTTCCAGGCGCCGCCGTGGGGCGCATGCGCAGTCTTCTTGACGCGCTTGATGATGATCGGCTGTAACTTTTTCTCTGCCATGGCTTGACGCTGCTGGGTGCAGGATTACTTCTTGCCCTTGACGTGGGTTTCCAGTTCCAGGAAACCGGGGCGTTCGGTAGAGAACAGCACCTTTCGGCCGAACTCGATGGCGGTGGCGGGGTTGTAGCCCTGCATGCTGGCCAGCAAGGTGGTCTTGATGCACTCCAGTTCCTTGGCGGCGTCCTGGGCGCGCTGCTCCACCAGGCCGGCCATGGGCTCCACCAGCGCATAGGCCAGCAAGATGCCCAGGAAGGTACCGACCAGGGCCGAGGCGATCATGCCGCCCAGCACCGAAGGAGGCTGGCCCACCGAGCCCATGGTGTTCACCACGCCCAGAACGGCGGCAATGATCCCGAAGGCGGGCAGGGCACCGGCCAGGCGGGTCAGTGCGTTGACGGGGGCATGGGCCTCGGCGTGGTGGGCCTCGATCTCGCTGTCCATCAGCGACTCGATCTCGTGGGAATTGAGATTGCCCGACACCATCATGCGCAGATAGTCGGTCAGGAACTCCACCACATGGTGGTCCGCCAGCAGCTCGGGGTACTTGGTGAAGATGGGCGACTCGTTGGGTGCCTCCACATCGCCTTCGATGGACATCAGGCCCTCCTTGCGGGCCTTTTGCAGAATCTCGTACAGCAGGGCCATCAGCTCCATGAAGCGGGCCTTGGTGTAGCGCGAACTCTTCATCACGCCAGGGATGGCCTTGGCCGTGGCCTTGAGCACCTTGGGCTGGTTGCACACGATGAAGGCGCCGATGGCGCCGCCGCCAATGGTGATCATTTCAAAAGGCAGTGCCTTGAGAATGACCTGGACGTTGCCCCCGTGCAGCACATAGGTGCCGAAGATGCAACCGAAGGCGACGATGTATCCGATGATGACAAGCATGGGAGTGGATTGTGAGCGCGCGCGGTGGCGTCGTTGGGAAGAAAAGCCGGGTGATTGTTTGTTAGATCGGCAGCTTGGGCTGCGGATGTAGGGCAGACCCGGAGGGATGCGGCCAGACGCATGCATGCTACATAGCTGCCTCGAACGAAAAGCTGGAGAACCCGGGTGTTCGTTGGTCAGATCGCAGCTTCAGGACGGGCATCAGGCAAGACATTAATGGGTGCGTGTCGATGCCGCCGGGCAATAGACAGGTTCGCGTGCGCGCAGGCCTGGCGGTAGCCAGCCTTCACCTGACTCCGACGTTCTTTTCCATTCATATGCCCCAGACTGCTCTTGTCATCATCGCGCGCGATGAAGAACGCTCGATAGCCCGCTGCATTGACAGCGCCAAAGACTTCGTGGACGAAGTCCTGGTGCTGGATACGGGCTCCGTGGACCGCACGATGGAGATCGCCCGCAGCTGTGGTGCGCAGGTGCATCGCTTTGAGTGGTGTGATGATTTCGCCGCTGCCCGCAACCGGGCCCTCGATCTGGCGGATGCGAACTGGAACCTGGTTCTCGACGCCGATGAATGGCTGGTTGAGGGTGGCGCGTGGTTGGCAGGATTGCCGACGATGGAGCGCCAACTCGGGGTTGCCGACGTCCAGAGCCTGTACGAAATGGGCGTGACTGGCTCGGTGAGCCGTTCGCGGATTACCCGGCTTTTGCCACGGGGGGTGCGCTATCAGGGTGTCGTCCACGAACAGCCCTTGTCTGATCTACCACGTGTGCTGGTGCCGCTGGTCATTCGGCATGACGGATATCTGCCTGAGCAGATGTCGCGCAAGCAGGGGCGAAATCAACGGCTGCTGCAGCAGCAGTTGGGCAGGAATCCCCGTGATGCCTACGTCAACTACCAACTGGGCGTGGACTGCGAACTGAACAAGGAATTTTCCAAAGCGTGCGCATACTATGGTGTGGCGATAGATCAACTTGAAGTGTCGAGCGGCTATGAGCACGATCTGTGCGTCAGATACCTTTATTGCCTGGGGCAGGCGGGCCGCCATGAAGAGGGCCTGGCCCTGGCGCAGGCCCAGATGCCGAAATGGCAGGACTCGCCGGATTTCTTCTTTGCCCTGGGCGGTGTCCTGCTGGATGCAGCCATCGCCAAGCTCGATGGGCAAGTCGAGCACTGGCTTTCGATGGCGCAGGCTTCCTGGGAGCGCTGCCTGGAGATCGGAGAGGTGGACGCGGGTCCCCATGGCGGGGTGGCGGGGCGGGGCAGCTATCTTGCGGCGCACAATCTGGCCGTGATGCACGAGCAGCTCGGAAACCTGGACGAGGCCCGGGCTCTGAGGCTGCGCCATCCCATGCCAGCCTCGGGTTCCTGAGGTCGGTAGCACCCGCCTTGACTTTGAAAGAGTGGGCGATCAAACGAGTGAAGTGCTCGTGTTTTTCGATGTTTTAGCGGTGATTGGGGCTTCGGGGGCTCGGATAGCATCCATGCAAACTCATTGTCAGGTCCACACCAGAATGTCCTTTCTCCCTCTCGAAAACACTCTGCCCGTTGCTGCGGGCATGTCTCAGGAGCTGAACCGCGTGCGGTCCATGATCGAGAGCGCTCAGTTTCTGGATGCACTTGGTGCGCTTGGGACCCTGGCCGCGCAGGATATTCGTCATGCGCAAAGCTCCCAGGTTTGGCTGCATATCGGCTTCGTCTATACCCGGATGGGGCTGTGGCCCCGGGCCATCGAAGCCTTGCAGATGGCGCTGCAACTGGAGCCGCGGATGCCGGACGCCCAGCGATTGCTGGCCCTGGCCTATTTCAGTGTTGGCCAGAAGCACAAGGCGTGCGAGCTCATCGATCAAGCCTGCAAGAACCGCAAGGATATCCCCGCGCATTGGTTGATGAGGGCCTACCTGCATGCGCATAGCTTCACCGACCCCCTCAGGACACTCCACTCCGCACAGGATTGGGGGCGCAGGGTCGCCGATCCCATGACGCGCCAGGCCCCGTTGTTGCAGGTGCGTGACCGCAACCCGCGCAAGCGGCTCAAGGTCGGCTATGTCACGGCCGACTTCCGCACGCATTCGGTGGCTTTCTTCATGCGCCCGGTGCTGGAGCAACATGATCCTGACTGCGTTGAAGTTTATGTGTACTCCAATGCAAACATCAGTCTTAGCGATGCAATGACGGCACAGATGCGTGCTCTCGTTCCTCATTGGAATGAGGTGGCGGATCTATCGGATGAACAGATGTATACCCGGATCCGCGATGATGGCATCGATGTCTTGGTCGATCTTTCGGGATTCACGGCAGGACATCGGCTGGAGGTTTTTGCGCGCCGGCCCGCTCCCGTCCAGTTGACCTGGATCGGTTACATGAACACTCTGGGCATGAAGGCCATGGACTACCGGCTGGTCGATGCCTATACGGCCCCTCCCGAACATGCCGCCTACTACTCCGAGGCTTTGTTCCAGCTCGAATGCTCTGCCTGCTACATCCCTCCTGCGCACGCGCCGTTGTGCGAGGAACTGCCCATGCTCAGGAGCGGCTATCCCACTCTGGTGTCGCTCAACAGTTCCGCAAAGATCACCGACGACATGTTGACCATATGGTCCCGCATTCTGCAGGCCCGTACCGATGCGAGGCTCATCATTATGGTCAAGGAGCAGGATGCCGATTCCGCCCAAGCCCATATGCAACCGCGAGTGGAGGCCGCTGGCATGCCGCTGGATCGTGTCTCCGTGCTACACCAGCAGCCGCTGGAGCGTTTCATGGAGATCGGGCACATTGCCGACATTCAACTTGATACCTTTCCTGTATGCGGTGGAACGACCACCTGGCATGCACTGTGGATGGGGCTCTCAGTCGTGACCCTGGAGGCCGAGCGAGGAGTTGACGGTTGCACTGCGCAACTGCTTCGCGCACTTGGATCGGGGGGAGAGGTTGCCAAGGATGCTGATGAGTACGTGGAGGCAACCCTGCAGCTCATGGATGATGCCGAGCGCCTGCAGCGGCAACGCCTCAGCGCTCGCGCAGGCATGCAGTCGAGCGCCTGGATGGACTATCCCGCGCGCACTCGTGAGCTCGAGAAAGCCTATCGCATCATGTGGCTGAACTGGCTGCGTGGGGACAAGCTCAACCTCAGTTCGAGTGTCGATCTGGATCAGCTCTTGGCCGAAATGGAGATAGAGGCATGATGTCGCATATCCGTACTCCACAAGCATCGGAGGTGCTGGCTCCAGCGAAGAGCGCGTTTGCACCTATGGCTGAAATATTCAGTAATGGTGTAGATGATACCGATATTCATCGGCTTCCAGCATGCGAGACGCCGATTCCGGTCACCCAGCCTTCGTTGCCTCCTCTGGAGGAGTTCATTCCTTATTTGGAAAAGATATGGGATAGCAAAATCCTGACAAATGGTGGCCCCTTTCATCAACAGTTTGAAAGGGCACTTTGCGAATATCTTGGCGTAAATCACTTGGCTTTGTTTTCCAACGGAACATTGGCGCTTGTGACCGCCCTTCAGGCATTGAGGATAACCGGTGAAGTCATAACGACACCGTATTCATTTGTTGCCACTGCGCATTCATTGCTGTGGAATGGCATCAAGCCGGTTTTCGTCGATGTCGATCCGCGAACGCTGAACATGAATCCGGACAGGATAGAGGCGGCCATCACGCCTCAGACGACAGCCATCATGCCTGTCCATTGTTATGGACACCCTTGCGATGTAGATAAGATACAAAAGATTGCAGATAACTACAACCTACGCGTGATCTATGACGCCGCGCATGCTTTCGGTGTACGCGATGATGAGGGAAGTGTTTTGCGCCATGGCGATTTATCGGTATTGAGCTTCCATGCAACCAAGGTATTCAATACTTTCGAAGGCGGAGCAATCATCTGTCCGGATGCCAAAACCAAGCAGCGTATTGATCATCTCAAGAACTTCGGCTTTGTCAACGAAACCACCGTGGTGGCACCAGGCATCAATGGGAAGATGAGTGAGATAAATGCTGCGCTGGGCCTTCTGCAGTTGAAACGCATCGATGGCATTTTGCTAAAGCGCAGGGAAATAGATGAACTGTATCGGCAGCTTCTGGAGGGTGTTCCAGGAATACAGTGTCTGTCAGATGCCGGGGAAAAGGTCGCGAACTATGCCTATTTTCCTATTCTTGTCAATGATGCCTATCCGGTAAGCCGGGATGAGCTCTATGAGCGACTCAAGAGCGCTGGAGTTTTCGCGCGCCGCTATTTTTATCCATTGATCAGTGACTTCCCCATGTATCGTGGGTTGCATACAGCTCAAAAATCTAATTTGCCGGTGGCATCCGAGGCGGCCGAAAAGGTTATATGTCTTCCCATGCATCCGGGGTTGACGAATGAACAGATTCATCATGTAGTCCAAGTTGTGATTGGGTGTAAGGGATGAAGCTTGCCATCATGCAGCCCTATTTTTTTCCATACATCGGTTACTTCAGGCTGCTGCAGACGGTTGATAAGTTTGTCTTTTATGATGATGTGAATTTTATAAAAGGTGGATGGATTAATAGAAACAGATTGTTGCTGGGTGGAAAAGTGGGGTACTTCACGGTGCCGCTGAGCGAAGCAAGTTCATTCGTCAAAATAAATAGCATCAAGATTAAAAGTGATATCCCATGGGAAGCAAGAATTCTGGCGCAGATTTCTGCATCCTACTCAAAAGCACCATATTACACGTCTGTCAGGGATTTGGTCGAAAAGGTGGTTTTTTCTCATGATGGATATATATCCACCTTGGCCAAGAAGAGTGTGCTGGCGGTGGCGGATTATCTGTCCATCAGCAAGGTGGTGGAGATCAGCTCCGAGTTGTATGGTAATCAGAATCTCCGAGGTACGGCTCGTGTTCTCGATATCTGCAGGCAGGAAGCGGCCAGCGTGTACGTGAATTTGCCGGGCGGACGAAATTTGTATTCCCAAGCGGATTTTTCTCGCGAAGGCATGGATCTTCTGTTCCTGGATGGACCGATGCGCGAGTATTCTCAGGCTGGCACAGAGTTCCACTCCGGCCTTTCCATCATCGATGTGTTGATGTTCAACTCCCCCGAAGAGGTGGTAGGCATGCTGGAGCCGAGGGGATATTAATGGGTTCTGCTATCGGCGGATATTTTGAGCTGGAGTTGCCATTCTCGCGCGAGGCTGGTCGTCATCAGGGGGGACTGGCCTATCAGTCGGCGCGTGCGGCTTTCTTCGCCTTGCTGCGGTCTGCAAGACCGAGGCCCGGTCGCATATGGATGCCATACTTCATCTGCGATGCGATGATTGCGCCATTGCGCCAATTGGGGATCGAAGTACTTTATTACCCGCTTGACAATGAGTTCGGCATCGCGGGCGATGTGGCGCTAAGGGGTAATGATTGGTTGCTCTATGTCAATTATTTTGGCATCTGCTCCGGACAGGTCCAAAAAGCGCTGGCTCACTTTCCTGTGGAACGGGTGGTCATTGATTGCTCGCAAGCATGGTTCGAGGAGCCTGCCAGCTGCATGGCGAACATTTATTCGCCGCGAAAATTCTTTGGAGTCCCTGATGGTGGGATCCTTTATTCAAACCTGAGCGTGGCTCTAGGTCATGACCAAGATGAGGGTAGTTTTTCCCGCATGGGCCATCTGTTGAAAAGGCTGGCCGGGGAACCTGAGTCCGGTTACGGCGACTATTTGTCGGCAGAGGCTGGCCTTGGCGATCTGGAGCCCAGGCGTATGTCTTCTCTGACCCATCGCCTACTTGCATCGATTGATCAGCAAAGTGCTCGTGAAGCGCGCAACAGGAACTACGCACAGCTTCACGCTTGGCTGGGTTGTCACAATGCTCTAAGCCTTCCCACGCAGGTGGACGCACCCTTGTGCTATCCATTCCTTTGTACTGATCAAAAACTAAGGGGCAAGCTCTTGGCCCGGAGAATATTCACTCCCACCTATTGGAATGAGGTGCTGAATAGAGTTGCTCCCGACGCAATCGAGGCAGGATGGGTAAAGGGTCTTATTCCTCTGCCTGTAGATCATCGCTATGGAATCGATGAAATGGAAAAAATAGCGAGGGCAATTCATGAATAAGAAAGTAAAGGTGCTTGTTTTTCCTTGTGGCGCCGAAAATGCAACAGAAATATATCAGGCGCTCAGGTATTCAATCCATGTGGAAATATTTGGTGCATCGTCCATGGACGATCATGGTCGATATACTTTTGAGAACTATGTTGGAGGGCTCCCTAACATTAAAGAGCCCGGGTTCCAGGCCGAGTTCGATGCGCTGATTACACGACTGAAGATCGATATGGTCTTTGCGACTCACGACTCTGTGATGGAATATCTTTCTGAGAAAACCCAGATCATGGATTTCTTTCTTGTGAATGGTGCTCCGGAAACGACAGCTGTCGCCAGAAAGAAAAGTGCTACCTATCAAATGTTCGCGGCGCGTGACTGGTCGCCCAAGGTGTTCCCCAACCCTGACGCGGTCGATGTCTGGCCTGCCGTGATCAAGCCCGACTGCGGTCAGGGTGGGCAGGGCGTGCAGGTGGTGCATGACCTGGCCGAGGCATCGATGGCGTTCGCCAAGATAGCGAGCCCTGTACTAATGGAATATCTGCCTGGCGATGAGGTGACGGTAGACTGCTTTACTGACAGGAAAGGGCGGCTGGTATGGATTGGTGCGCGTACACGGGAGCGAGTTCGCGCTGGTATTTCCATGCGTAGTTCATTGCTGCCTTTGGATGCTCGCATCGAGGGTATTGCACGGGATATCAATGCCACCCTGAAGTTTCGAGGGCCGTGGTTCTTCCAGCTCAAGCAGGATAGGGGAGGATGTTGGAAACTGCTGGAGTTTTCCTGTCGTGTGGCTGGAACCATGGTTGCACAGCGCGCCAAGGGGGTAAATCTTCCATTGATGGCCGTACATGACTATCTTGAGCGTGATGTAAAGGCGCTTGCGAATCGCTGGGTCGAAATGGTGGACCGGAGAATCGTGACTAAGGCCGAGATGGAATTCCGCTATGAGACGGTCTTTGTGGATCTTGACGAAACCTTGGTGATCGATGGGTTCGCGGTGCCGACTGTTCTAGCATTTATCTACCAGAGCATCGCAGCGCGCAAGAAGCTGGTACTCATCACCAGACATGCGAAAAATGTTGCCGAGACGCTATCACGGGCAAGAATCTCCCTCAATCTTTTTGATGAAATCATCCATATTACAGATGGCTCTTCCAAGGCCTTGTATGTGGTGCCAGATGCAATATTTATCGACAATCATTTTCCAGAGCGCTATGAGGTAATGGAGAAATGTAATGTGCCGGTATTTGATGTGGATGCCATTGAGTTTTTTTTGAGATGAGATTTTAATGAAATCCGATGAAAATTTGCAAACTGCACGTAACCCAGCAGAATTTCTCGAAATTTTAAGAACTGAGCGCAATGAATTAATTAATGTTCTCCGGAAAACCAGGTTCTCTACGCTAAAGCCTGGCTATCCACATAGTCAGGTAATTCCTTATGCAACTTACTCTCCGTGGGTTTGTGATATTGAGTTCTTGAATATCTACGAAGTGGCTCGCGCTCATACTCTGATTGATATCTATCGTTGCTATGAGCTTTATAGTTTGGCGAAACAGCAGGCTTCGATAGAGGGAGATCTGGTCGAGGTCGGAGTGTGGCGAGGTGGCTCGGCAGCGATTTTGGCCAGTGCCATGCCTCTCAAGACAGCCCATCTGTTTGACACCTTTGAGGGAGTTGTCAAGGCCGACAGCAGGTTCGATACCCTGTATGAGGGCGGCGAACACTCCGATGCAAGCATCCAACAGGTAACCGCGCTGTTCGATAGCCTGTCAATTTCATGTGCCATCCATGTGGGGATTTTTCCGGAGGATACATTGAGTGACCTTCCTGAAAAAATCTCTTTGGCGCATATCGATGTCGATACTTATGCTTCGGCAAAAGAATCGTTCGATAAGATCTGGCCGCGTGTGGTCGTTTCCGGGGTGGTCATCTTTGATGACTATGGAGCTTTTGGTTGCGAAGGGGTGACTCAGTTCGTTTCGGAAACGATCCGGGATACCGCTGACGCGTTGATGGTTCACAACCTGAATGGTCATGCCTTGCTGATAAAACGTTGAGCCCAACGGTGGGCTGCTCTCAGTAGGCGAATTGAGTCGCCCCGGATTTGAGGAGGCTCCAACGCTTGAGAAGATGGAGCCATGATCAAGTCACCGAAGTTCTCCCCGGAGGTCCGCGAGCGCGCCGTGCGCACGGTGCAGGAGCGTCGAGCCGACTTCCCCTCGCTGTGTGGGCCGCCATTGAGTCGGATTGCGCCCAAGATTCAGGTGGCGCGCTGCACGGGCGAGCGAATGGGGCGTGCAATGGGGCTGCAAGGGGTACTGGTGCAACCACGTCCGAATGCTCATGCCGATTGGGCGCATCCCTCCGGCAGAGGCAGAGGCCAACGATTGGAGGCAACTCGCTGCCAGCGATACCTCGACAGATGTGTCAAATTAAACCAATCGGCCTTCTTGAAACCGATGTATTAACACAGCGGTTTCTGCACAGGTCAGGCGGCCAAAGCATATGTCTCGGCGGGGGTCTTCGTCGCCAGTGCCTGGTGAGGACGCCAGTGGTTGTCGAAGTCGATCCAGTCTGCGATCACGCGGCTGGCGTGCTGCAGAGTTTCGAACCGGTGACGATGCACGCATTGGTCTTCGAGCGTTCTGATCACGCGCTCGACCATGCCGTTTTGCTCCAGGCTGTAGGAGGTGATGAACTCCTGCTGCAGGCCATAGCTCCCGACCAAGGCCGTGTCGCTGCGGCTGGTGAACACCAATCCGTTGTCCGACCTCAGCTCGTCCTCATTGCCCAGCAGGGACGCCAGCTTGTTTCGGGCACGCAACTCCAGCATGGCTTCGCCGTAGGCCTCCTGCAACTCGCGTAGTTGCTTCTCGTACTGCTCCTTGACTTCCAGGGACTTGGTGCGCAGGGCGTTCTCCATGCCGCGCTTGCCTTCACCGACCCACTGCTCAACCTCGGAGGGGGCAGATCGACGGACCGGCTGGCCTCCAGGATCGTGGTCTTGCCCTGGATGATGTCCAGAACAAGAGCCGTTTTGCGCTTGGCTGTCCGGCGCTTGATGTCGTCTTCCATCAGGGTGCTCATTGTCGTTTCCTTCGACGTTAGCACCTGAGCAGGGAATTCACTGGGTCAATACACCGGAGCGGTTCATTTTGAACGCGCCTCGGCCTGAGGCAGGGATTTGTCTACCAGACCGGGAGCAGTCCACTTCTCAAACATCTTCGGGACGTGGCGACTCTGGACTGTGTGCGAGGGGTGCATCAAAAAATCTTCGCAACGCCCCTAAAGTTCGCCGGGGCAGCTCCGAAAACCAACTCAGCAGAGGGACAAAAAGTCCTGAGCCCACCAAAAGCCGTTGCAAATCAATGTGAAAACGGCTGATGGTTGGATTGGGCCGCCGCCGCCCGCCTTGCGATAAGCGAGGGCACCGTGGCGGCGACGTATTGATTTCACTAGGAGCTGTCACCATGGCCATGACCATCAACACCAACATGCAATCGCTGAACGCCCAACGCAACCTGGGTGCCTCGCAAAGCTCGCTGTCCACCACCATGCAGCGCCTGTCTTCCGGCCTGCGCGTCAACAGCGCCAAGGATGACGCCGCCGGCCTGGCCATCGCTGAACGCATGAACGCCCAAGTCCGCGGCATGAACGTGGCTGTGCGCAACGCCAACGACGGCATCTCCCTGTCGCAGACCGCAGAAGGCGCGCTGGGCAAGATCGGTGAGAACCTGCAGCGTATGCGTGAACTGGCAGTCCAGGCCGCCAACGACACCAACGGCACGGCCGACCGTGCCTCGATGGACAAGGAATTCAAGCAGCTGGCTGAAGAAAATGCCCGCGTGATCAAGAACACCAAGTTCAACGGCCAGGAGCTGCTGACGGGCTCGGGTGGCAATGCCGGCACGTTCCAGTTCCAGATCGGCTCCAACACGGCAAGCGACAACCAGATCTCTATCACCACGTCCGATCTGGCGTCTGCCATGGGCACCGTGGCTCAGGGTACAGGTGCCGGCGCAACGCTGGGTTCCACGGCCTCCACCGCCCTGACGGCAGTCACTGCCCTGGACAGCGCCATTGATGCCGTCAACGGCAAGCGCGCTGACTTTGGTGCCTCGCAGAACCGTTTCGATGCAGTGATCTCCAACCTGCAAGTGGCTTCTGAAAACACCGCGTCGGCACGCAGCCGTATCACCGATGCCGACTTTGCGTCGGAAACTGCCAATCTGAGCCGTGCGCAGATCCTGCAGCAGGCCGGTACAGCGATGGTGGCTCAGGCCAACCAACTGCCCCAAGGCGTTCTGGCCCTGCTGCGCTGATAGTGCGAGTCCGGTGGCCTTCCCAAGAAGGAGGCGGCCGGAATTCTCCAAGCCCCAGGCATCTGCCTGGGGTTTTTTTATGGGCGAAAGGGTTGGCCAAGAGGGTGTTCGAAGGGCGAATTGGCGCCAGATCATGGGCTTTATCGGCGCTTTGGCGCAAGGGCTTTTCCGCACAATCATTGGCATCAGATAGGCAGAGCTGGAAGTCCTGGCGTGCTTTCTGGCGTTCTGGCGGCTTGGGGTCGTCGAACGGTTGGCCATTGTTCATGCCTAACGAGGAGCTGCCCCATGGCATCCATCATCAACACCAATCTTGTTTCGCTTAACGCCCAGCGCAATCTCAACACGTCCCAGTCGTCGCTGAGCACCACCATGCAGCGCCTGTCTTCGGGCCTGCGTGTCAACAGTGCAAAGGACGACGCGGCAGGCTTGGCCATTGCCGAGCGCATGAACGCCCAGGTGCGAGGCATGAATGTGGCCATGCGCAATGCCAATGACGGCATTTCCATGGCGCAGACGGCCGAAGGCGCACTGGGCAAGCTCAGCGAGAACCTGCAGCGCATGCGTGAACTGGCAGTTCAGGCCGCCAACGATACCAACGGCACGACCGACCGCGGTTCGCTGGACAAGGAGTTCAAGCAACTGTCCCAGGAAATTGCCCGTATTGTCACCAGTACCAGTTTCAATGGCCGTCAGTTGCTCAACAGCTCCAGTCCGACGGTGTTCCAAGTCGGTGCCAACACCGGAGCAGACAATCAGATCACCATTTCGGCTGTGGATCTCAGCGATGCGGCGGCGCTGAATGTGGATGGGGCTACCACGCCCCCTAGCTTGGTGGGTGCCTTGGGCTCCCTGGCGGGTACGGGCAGCACGCCAACCTCCACTGCTGGAGACGCTCGATTGTCAATGGCGGCCATCGATACTGCGCTGGATCTCGTCAACAATACACGCGCCACTTTTGGTGCTGCCCAGAACCGCTTCGAGGCTGTGATCTCGAACCTGCAGGTGGCGGCAGAAAATACATCGGCGGCACGCTCGCGCATCATGGACGCCGACTTTGCCGCTGAAACCGCGAACCTGAGCCGCACGCAGATCCTGCAGCAGGCTGGTACAGCGATGGTGGCCCAGGCCAACCAGCTGCCCCAGTCGGTGCTCAAGCTGATCCAGTAAGAGGGAGCCTGCGGGGCTTTTGAGCCTGGCTGCGCAGGGCGTAGCCAAAAAAAGCCTCAGGTTCGGGAGAAACCGGTCGATAAGATACCGGGGAATGCCTTCGGGCATTTGGTGTGCGTGTTCGCAAGGACGCGTTCTGCGCTGTGGCGCGGAGGTGTTCTGCACTTAGAAAGGGATGGTCATGGCCACCTTGAGCTCAGCTGGCATCAGCGGCAGCGGCCTGGACGAGACAATGATCGCCAAACTGGTGGCCCTGCAAAAGCAGGCACTGGTTCCGCTTCAGCAAAAAGCGTCTGTCCTGGATTCCAAGATATCCACGTTCGGGCAGATCAAGTCCCTGATGTCCACGCTTCAGGACGCGGCCACTTCGCTGGCCAATGCCGATACGTGGCGTTTGGCCAATGCCACCTCGACCAATACGGCCGTGGCGGTTTCGGTGACGGACGCCAATGCACTGCCGGGATCTTCGGTGATCTCGGTGGGCAAGCTGGCGCGCAGCCAATCGGTGGCCACCGGCATCATGCCTGCGGCCACACAGTTCGGCGCGGGCAAGCTCACCATCACAATGGGCTCCTGGAACGCGGACGGAACCCAATTCAACAATCCTGGAACACCCCTGGATATCGATATCGCGGCGGGCGCCAAGCTGGAGGACGTGGTCCAGGCCATCAACAGCAAGGGCGCCGGCGTGGTGGCTTCGGTGCTCAAGGACGCCCAGGGCGAACGTCTTGTCCTGCGCTCGCGCAGCACCGGTGCGGATGCCGGTTTCACCGTGGGCGCCAGTGGCGATGCCAGCCTTTCTGCTCTGGCGTTCAATGGCGCCGCTACCTCGGGCTCCGTGGCGCAGTACGCCCAGAACGCCGAGATCAATGTCAACGGCATCACGGTGCAATCGACAACCAACGAATTCAAGCAGACCCTGCCTGGCCTGAACATCACCGTGAACCAGGTGACGGCGGCCGCCACCCCGGTGACGGTGACGGTGTCCTCGGACACTGAGGGCATGAAGAAGAAGATCCAGGCCTTTATGGATGCCTACAACGCGCTCAATGATGCGCTGGGCAGCTCCACCAAATACGACGCCGAGAGCAAGGTCGCTGGCGTGCTGCAGGGAGATGCCACCACGGTGGGCATGACCAACAGCTTGCGCAGCGTGCTCTCGGGTACGGTCGATGGCGGATCCGACACGCTCAAGCGCCTGTCGGACATGGGCATACAGATCCAGAAGGGCGGCAAGCTGGCCTTCGGGACGACGGCCAGTGACAAGACCAAGTTCGAGGCAGCTCTGAAGGACCCGGAGTCCATGAGCAAGATGTTCGCCTCGGCCGGCACCGATGGGCAGCCGAATACGCAAGGCCTTGCTGCGCGCATGAAGGACTTCACGAAGAAGGCGCTGGAGTTCGAAGGAACCTTCGACAACAAGAACAAGAGTCTGCAGGCGCTCAAGAAGGACAACGGCAAATCCCAGGACCGGGTCAATGACCAGGCCGATTCGCTTGAAAAGCGCCTGCGTGCGCAATATGCGTCCCTGGATGCCAAGATGGGCAGCTATTCCTCGTTGAGCGCTTACATGAACCAGCAAGTGGCGCAGTGGAATAAATGATGGCAGGGCAGAGCGGCGGGCGTGTTTTCTATAACCAATGCTCGATGCCTCTAAATTTTCGGGCATTGCAGCCGAAGAACAAGACATCAAGGAAACGAACATGTACACATCGCTCAACCGTCGTGCTGCAAGTGCCTACGCCCAGGTCGGCGTCCAGTCCTCCGTGGACGGCGCATCGCCCCATCAACTGATCCAGCTGCTGTTCGACGCGCTTGAGAAAGCGCTGAACGCGGCCAAGGGAGCCTTGCAGCGTGGCGACATCGGCGAGAAGGGTGTGCAGATCGGCAAGGCCGTGCGCATTCTGGAGGAAGGCCTGAAGGCCTCCGTCAATCCCGATGAAGGCGGCGAGCTGGCGCAGAACCTGATTTCCGTCTACGACTACAGCATCACCCAGCTGACGCTGGCCAATCTGCGCAACGACGCAGCGCTGCTGCAAGGCGCGCAGGACGTGTTGGCTCCGATTGCCAATGGTTGGCGTGATATCGCCAACACGCCAGCCGTTGCCGGGACCTAGAAATGGAGTTGACATTGATTGACTTTTACCGGGCCATAGAAGACAGCAGCGCCAAGATGCTGCAGGCCGCACAGAACAAGGATTGGGAGGGAGTGACGCGCTACGAAGGCACCTGTGCCGTGCTGATCGAGCAGCTGCGGCTCAAGTCCCATGACGAGCCGCTGGCGCCTGAGCAACGCAAGGAGAAGGCCCGCATCATGCAGCGCATCCTGCGCAACGATGCCCAGATCCGCACGCTGGCCGAGCCCTGGCTGGCACAGTTCGAGCACATGTTCGACGGTCAGCCCCACGCCATGCATTGAGCCATGGCCTGACGGCGGCAGCTGCATCTGCAGCTTCCTGCCGGACATGAAAAAACCGCCTGAGATCCAGGCGGTTTTTTCATGGGCGGAATCTGCGGATGGCAGCGGCTGCAGATCAGGCCGCAGGTTCGGCCGCTGTGGGTCGCCGTATATCGATCAGGCCGCCGGTGCGGGCTGCACCTGCAGTTCGCTGAGCATGCGCAGCAGGTTGCGGTTGACGTCCTCGATCTCGAAGTCGTTGTCTTCGCGCAGCTGGCGAATCGGTGCAGGATCGTCGGATTCCAGCGCAATGGCCATCATCAGGGCCGGCGCGTAGGGGCCGGTGCGCGTCACGGCCGCGTCGAAGACGCGTTCGGACAGCGGTACGCGGCGCAGCACGGTGGGCAGGGGCTCGCCCAGCAATTGGTCCAGCTGCGAGAACAGGCCAAGCAGATAGACCTCGCGCTGCAGGTCGTGGCTGATGCCGGCTTCGATCAGGCGTTCGGTCAGGCTGGCGCGCAGCCGGATGGCGGTGCGCAGGGGTATCAGGCTGGGCTCGGTGCAGGCGTGGGGCAGCTGGTCCGACAGCCAGCGCTGCAGCGTGCCGTAGCCCAGCATCACCAGGCCGCGGCGCAGCGAGTCCACATTGCCCCGCAGGCCCAGGGCCGCGGAGTTGGTGTAGAGCATGAAGCGATAGGCCAGGATGGGGTCCTCGCCCAGGATCTGCTCGAAGGCGTCCAGCGATTGCTCGGCATCGACGGCAC
>NZ_JTKZ01000198.1:0-2598 GCF_000799035.1 Delftia sp. ZNC0008 | reverse complement strand
CGACGAGCGCGGCGCGGCCATCGAGGCCGCGGCCACCGAACTGCGCGACGGCCTGCTGGACGCGCACTTCCCGCTGACCATCTGGCAGACGGGCTCGGGCACGCAGACCAACATGAACGCCAACGAGGTCCTCGCCAACCGCGCCAACCAGATGCTGGGCCAGCCCCCGGGCACGCGCAGCCCGGTCCACCCCAACGACCATGCCAATGCCTCGCAGTCGTCCAACGACAGCTTTCCGACCGTGATGCACCTGGCCACGGCGCTGGAGCTGCGTGACCACCTGCTGCCGGCCCTGCAACGGCTGCAGCAGCGCCTGCAGGAACGCGCCCTGGCCTTTGCCTGCGTGCTCAAGGTGGCGCGCACGCACCTGATGGACGCCGTGCCCATGACGCTGGGCCAGAGCTTCGAGACATTCGCCCACCAGATAGGCCATGGCATCCACCGGCTGCAGGCCACGCAGCCCCGGCTGTGGAGCCTGGCCCAGGGCGGCACGGCGGCCGGCACGGGGCTCAATGCGCCGGCCGGATTCGACCGGGTCTTCTGCGAGGAGATACAGGCGCTCACGGGCCTGGCAGTCACGCCCAATCCCTGCAAGTTCGAGGGCATGGCCGCGCACGATGCGCTCATCGAGGTTTCCGGCGCACTCAACGTGGTGGCCGGTTCGCTGGCCAAGATGGCCAATGACATCCGCCTGCTGGGCTCAGGCCCGCGCTGCGGCCTGGGCGAGCTGGTGTTTCCCGACGATGGCCTGAGCTCCTCCATCATGCCGGGCAAGCGCAACCCGACCGTGGCCGAGGTCGTGGTCCAGGCCGCCTACCAGGCCATGGGCCACCACCTCACCGTCACGCTGGCGGGCTCGGCCGGGCACTTCGAGCTCAACGTGGCCAAGCCCGTGCTGATCCACCACCTGCTGCGCGCCATGCGCGCGCTGGGCGACGCCAGCCGCGTGTTTGCCGAGAAACTGGTGGCCGGCCTGCAGGCACATACGGAGCGGCTGGAGCAGCAGGTCAGCCACTCGCTGCTGCAGGCCACCGCGCTCAACCCGGTACTGGGCTATGACGCCGTGGCACGCATCACGCGCGAGGCCATGGCGCGCGGCATTGCGCCGCGCGAGGCAGCCGTGGAGCTGGGGCTGATCACGGCGGCCGAGTACGACCGGCTGGTGGACCTGCGGGCCATGGCCGGGCTGCCGCCCGCGTAGCGGCCTCAATCCTCCAGGCCTATGTTCTGCACGATCTTCTTCTCGTCCTCGAACGCCTTCCTGGCGAACGCCGTGTACTCCTGGCTGCCGCGGAACTGCGTGCGCACGCCATAGTTGCCGACGACCTGGCGAAAGGCCGGGTCGTCCATGGCGGCCTTGATGGCGGCTTCGAGCTTGCGCACGATCTCTGGCGGCAGGCCGCGCGGCCCGGCGATGCCCAGGGGCGAGGGCACATCGAAGGCATAACCGGCCTCGCGGAACGTGGGCACGTTGGCAAAGGCCTCGGGCCGCACCTCGGAGGCCGAGGCCAGCGCGCGCAGCTTGCCCGAGCTCAGGTACGGCAGCACCGTGTTGGCGTATACGCCTGACTTGATGTGGCCGGCCATCAGCGAGTTCAGCGCCTCGGCATCGCCCTTGAAGGGCGCATGCGTGAAGCGTGCGCCCGTGGCCTGCTCCAGCAGCGCCATCACCACGTGGTTGGCCGTGAACTTGCCCGGCGTGCCGTAGTCCACGGCGCCCGGATTCTTCTTGGCGAACTCGACCAGGTCCTGCACCGTCTTGAACGGCGAGTCCTGGGGCACGGCCAGCACGAAGTCATAGGTCATGTAGGTGGCGATGTAGCTGAGATCGCGCACCGGGTCGTACTGCACCTTCTGGATGTGCGGCTGGCGGAAGATGCTCACGGGCGCCAGCGTCAGGCGGTAGCCGTCCGGCTTGGCCGATCGCATGTCCATCACGCCCATGGACGCGCCCGCGCCGGGCTTGTTCTCGATCACCACGGTCTGCCCCAGCTGCTTGCCCATGCCCTGGGCCAGCGCACGCGCCACCACATCGGTCACGCCGCCCGCGCCGTAGGGCACGACCAGGCTGATGGGGCGGCTGGGATAGCTGTCCTGCGCCCATGCTGCGCCCGTCATCAGGACCGATGCGCACATCCATGCGCCAAACACTCGTCTTTGCATTTCCATCTTCCTCAGAGGCTCACGACCATCGAACTTGCTGCTGTTCAATTTAGATGGATGCATGCCAACCATGGATTCGGGCAAGCCCGTAGCGTTGGGGCGTCTGGGGAAAACGCGCAGCGTGGGTGCGGGACTGATGGCTCTATAGCAGGGGGTGGCGTGGTTGCTTGGTTTGCGGGTGGTGGTGGGGTGTTTTTTTGCGCATTGGGGTGGGTGGGGCATGTCTTTGAGGCGACAGTCACGGGGCGGGATCTGTCTTCAAAGCTGCTGCCATTGATAGCTGTTTTTGTCCCTGCCGGGTGGTTGTTTTTCGAGGCCGGGTTTCGGCCCGGCGGCCGACCTACTTTCCTATCGCGCGATAAGAAAGTAGGCAAAGAAACGCGCCCAAATGCCCGCGACCCCTGCGCTTCGCTCCGGGGCAACCTGCGTCGTGGC
>NZ_JTKZ01000607.1:0-8132 GCF_000799035.1 Delftia sp. ZNC0008 | reverse complement strand
ATGGGCCCAGGTGGTCAAGGTGGCCGGCATCCAGGCGGACTGAGCACGGCGGCGTGCCCGTACCCGGGACAAACCCGGCTTCGCAGCGCTGCAACCCGGTCTTTCGCAATCGCGCATAGGCGGTCCGGGCCTGCCTGCTTAGGCTTGCCTCCGGTATCCAGAAAAACAACCCCGAGACAAGGAGACGGATATGCGGAAAGGCTTGATGCGAGGCGGCTTGACCAAGGCGCGCGCTGCCGGCTGCGCGCTGGGCGCCGGCCTGCTGTGGACGGCGGCGGCGCAGGCGCAGCAGATATCGGACGACGTGGTGCGCATCGGCGTGCTCAGCGACATGTCGGGCCTGTACGCGGACACGGCGGGGCGCGGCTCCGTCGAGGCCGCGAAGATGGCCGTGGCCGACTTCGGCGGCCAGGTGCTGGGCAGGAAGATCGAGGTGGTCTGGGCCGACCACCAGAACAAGGCCGACGTGGGCGCCACCCATGCGCGCACCTGGTTCGACCGCGACGGCGTGGACCTGATCGTGGACATCAACAACACGGCCGTCGCCATCGCCGTCAACAACCTGGCGCGCGAGCGCGGCAAGATGGTGATCAACACCGGCGGCGCCTCCGACATCCTCACCAACGAGCACTGCGCGCCCACGGCCATCCACTACACCTACGACAGCTATGCGCTGGCCAACGGCGCGGTGCGCGGCATCCTTGCGCAGGGCAAGAAGGAATGGTTCATCCTGGGCGTGGACTATGCCTTCGGCAAGGCCATGACGGCCAATGTGACCGACTTCCTGAAGGACGGCGGCGGCAAGCTGGTGGGCACCACCTTCCATCCGCTCAATGCCAGCGATTTCTCGTCCTTCCTGCTGCAGGCCCAGGCCTCCAAGGCCTCGGTGATCAACCTGGCCAATGCCACCAGCGACACGGTCAACGCCATCAAGGCCGCGCACGAGTTCGGCATCGCGCCCAGGCAGACCCTGGTGCCCAGCCTGCTGTTCATCAACGACGTGCATGCGCTGGGCCTGCGCTACGGCCAGGGCATGGTGCTGACCACGGGCTTTTACTGGGACCGCACCGAGGCCACGCGCGCCTGGTCGCGGCGCTTCTTCGAGAAGATGAAGAAGATGCCCTCCATGATCCATGCGGGCGCCTACTCGGCCGTCACCAACTACCTCAAGGCCGTGCAGGCCACCAGGGGCGACGACGGCAACGCGGTGGCGCGCCAGCTCAAGCAGATGCCCATCGAGGACTTCTTCGCCCAGAACGGCAAGGTGCGCGAGGACGGCCGCATGGTGCACGACATGTACCTGGTGCAGATCAAGAAGCCCGAGGAATCCAAATATCCCTGGGACTACTACAAGGTGCTCTCCACCATCCCCGGTGACGAGGCCTTCCGCCCGCTGTCCAGGAGCAGCTGCAAGCTGGTGAAGACATCATGAAGACACGCGCCGCCGTACTCACGAGAACGGGCGCAGCCGCGCCCTATGCCGACAGCCGACCGCTGGAGATCTGGGAGGTGGACCTGGCGCCGCCCGGCCCCGGCGAGGTGCTGGTCAAGGTGGCCGCCGCAGGCGTGTGCCACTCCGACCTGTCCATCATCAACGGCGACCGTCCGCGCGACACGCCCATCGTGCTCGGCCATGAGGCCACAGGCGTGATCCAGGCGCTGGGCGAGGGCGTGACCGACCTGGAGGTGGGCGACCACGTGGTCATGCTCTTCGTGCCCGGCTGCGGCGACTGCCAGCCCTGCGCCGAGGGCCGGCCCGTGCTGTGCGAGCCCGCAGGCCAGGCCGGCGTGGCGGGCACCCTGCTGTCGGGTGCCAGGCGGCTGTCGCGCAATGGCCAGCCCATCTCGCACTTCGTCGGCGTCTCGGCCTTTGCCGAGCATGCCGTGCTCTCGCGCCGCGGCGTGCACCGCATCGACAAGTCGGTGCCGCTGGAGCTGGCCGCGCTGTTCGGCTGCGCCGTGATGACTGGCGTGGGCGCGGTGGCCAATACCGCCAGGGTGAGCCCCGGCCAGAGCGTGGCCGTGGTGGGGCTGGGCGGCGTGGGCCTGTCCTCGGTGATGGGCGCGGCGGCGGCGGGCGCGGCCCGCGTGGTGGCCGTGGACCTCAATGCGGACAAGCTGGCCATGGCGCGCGATTTCGGCGCCACCGACACCGTCAACGCCGGCGACGAGGATGCCGTCAAGCAGGTGCGGGCGCTGACGGGCGGCGGCGTGGACCATGCCTTCGAGATGGTGGGCTCGGCCAAGGCACTGGAGATGGCCTACCGCATCACGCGGCGCGGCGGCCAGACCGTGACGGCGGGCCTGCCCTCCAGCGCCCAGGCCATCAGCCTGCCGGTCTGGCACCTGGTGGCAGAGGAGCGCACGCTCAAGGGCTGCTACATGGGCAGCTGCGTGCCGCGCCGCGACATCGACCGCTACCTGGCCCTGCATGCGGCCGGCAGGCTGCCGGTGGACCGGCTGGTGACCGGCCACCTGACGCTGGACCAGATCAACGAGGGCTTCGACCGCCTGGCGCGTGGCGAGGCCATACGCCAGATCATCCGCATGGAGGCCTGATAGGAGGTCAGGCCGACCAGCGAGGACCGGGGCTGCTGCTGCTGCTGCGGCTGTGTCCAAGCCAAGCACGGCGGTCAGGTGCCGTCGGGCAGCAGCTGGTTTTCCCAGCCGGTCAGCCGCTCGATGGCGCGGGCCACCTGCAGGATGCGGGCCTCGTCGAAGTAGCGTCCCACCACCTGCACGGCCAGCGGCAGGCCCTGGGGTGACAGGCCCACCGGCACGCTGACGGCCGGGTGCCCGGTCACGTTGAAAGCATGGGTCTGCACCGGCCAGTGGCGGAAATGCGGCATGGGGTCGAAGCGCGGCGCCGTATCCAGGGTGATGGCGGTCAGCAGCACGTCGCAGCGGTCCAGCGCAGCGTCCACGCGGGCCGCCAGCATGCGGCGCACACGCAGGGCGTTCAGGTAGTCCTCCGAGGACACGGTGGCGCCCAGCAGCAGCCGCGCCGCCGTGAGCTCGCCATAGTCCAGCGGGCGCGAGCGCAGGTCCTGCGCATGGATGGTGAACATCTCGGCACTGAGGATGACGCGGCCGGCCGCCAGGAACTGCTGGCTGTGGGGCAGGCTCACGTGGATGGGACGGGCGCCGGCCTCGGCCAGCAGCGCGGCCGTGCGGTCGAAGGCCGACAGGAACGTGGGCGACGCCTGGGGCGACGACTGGAAGTGGTCCTGCGGCACGCCGATGGTCAGGCCCTTCACGCCCTGCTCCAGCCCCGTGCAGTAGTCGTCCACGGGTTCGGTGGAGCTGGCCGGGTCCAGCGGGTCGTGCCCGGCCAGCACCTGCAGCGCGATGGCCGCATCCTCCACGCTGCGCGACAGCGGGCCGCAGTGGTCCAGCGTCCAGGCCAGGGGGAACACGCCGTGCTTGGAGACGCGGCCGTAGGTGGGTTTCAGCCCCACGGCGCCGCACCAGGCGGCCGGTATGAGGATGGAGCCGCCCGTGCAGGTGCCCAGGGCCAGCCGCGTGAAGCCTGCCGCAATGGCGGCGCCCGAGCCCGACGACGATCCGCCCGGAATATGGGCCAGGTCCCAGGGGTTGCGGGCCGCGGGAAACGGCAGGTCGGGGCTGGGCGCGCCGATGGCGAACTCGTGCGTGGCCAGCTTGCCCAGGATGATGGCGCCGGCGTCGCGCAGGCGCCGCACCGGCGTGGAATCCTCCTCGGGCACATAGTCCAGGCTCAGCCAGGACTGGCAGGTGGTCGGCAGGCCTGCCACGTCGTAGACGTCCTTGATGGCCACGGCAATGCCATGGAGCAGCGGCAGATCGGCGCTTTCTCCGCGCGCCATGTCTGCGTTGCGCGCAGCCTCCATGGCACCGCTGGCATCGAGATTGGTGAAGGCATGGATGTCGATGTCCATGGCGCGGATGCGTCCCAGCGCCGCCCGGGTCAGCATCTCCGAAGTGGTCTTGCCGGCGCGCAGCGCGCTGGCCATCTGTCGTATCGAAAGTTCAGGACTGCCGCTCATGCTTGCTCTGACGGGAGATGGTGGTGTGGATCTGCGAGGGTCCCGCCTCATGCGCCAGTTCGTTGACGAGGCCGCGGTGCTCCATCAGCAACTGGTGCTCCGCCAGGATGGGTCCCAGCCGCTCGAAGGGGATGTCGATGCCGTGCTTTTTCAGCGCATTGAGCAATTCGTGCAGCGCATTGACATCGGGCCCTGCCAGTTTCTGCGGCGAAGGGGGTATTTCAGATTTTCGCGATGCCGGCATCACTGACCACCTTTCTCCATTTTCTGGCGTCGTCGGATACGAATGCCTTGGTGTTGTCCACGGATTTCCAAAGGGGAATGCTGCCAAGCTCCATGAATTTCTTCTGCACCTTTTCGTCGGTCAGGATATTTTTCATCTGTGCATTGATGGCGTTCACTATCGCGGCCGGCGTGCCCTTGGGTGCCATGAGCACATTCCATGAGGTCTCGTTGAAATTGCCGAGCCGGGCCGGGCTTTGCTCGCTGAGCGTCTGCCAGTCGGGCATGAGGGGCGAGCGCTCGCGCGTGGCCACGCCCACGCGATTGACCTTGCCCTGGTGCACATACTGCTTGGCCGTGATCAGCAGGTCGAAGGCGATATCGACCTGGCCGCTCACCAGGTCGCTCATCATGGGCGCGGCGCCCTGGTAGGGGATGTGCAGCATGCGTATGTCGGCGGCCAGGCTCAGGGCCTCGGCTGCCATGTGGCCCGCGCTGCCGTAGCCCGGCGTGGCATAGGTCAGCTTGCCGGGGCTGCGCCGCGCCAGCTCGATCAGGTCCTGCACCGACGCCAGCTTCAGGCCCGGGCGTGTGATGAGCACCAGAGGACCGTCGTTGATGGTGGAGATGGCTTCGAGGTCGTTGACCACGTCATAGCCGGCCTGCGTGTACAGCGCGCCCGAGATGGTCTGGGCCGTGGAGCAGATCAGCAGCGTATATCCATCGGGACGGGCCTTGGAGACCTGGCGCGCACCGATGTTGCCCGAGGCGCCAGGGCGGTTTTCCACCACCACGTTGACGCGCAGGCGTTGTGCAAGCTCCTTGGCGATGATGCGCCCCACGATATCGGTGCCACCGCCTGCCGGGAAAGGAACAACCAGCGTGATCTGCCGGTCTGGCCAGGCCGCATGAACCAAGCTGGCAGCGATCAGGAAAATACCTCCGAAAATCAGATTGAGGATTTTTTCATTCGCTTGATTCAAATGGTTGCGGAAATGGGGCTTGTCTTTTTGCAGACGTGAGCAGGCACATGGGATGTGCACCACTGCGGCTGCCTGCAGCCCGGGCCTGGCAAGCGTTCAGTTAATCAATCTTTTTAAACTATCGAGATATTAAGTTCCATAGTTTTACATCATGAAAGAAGGGGTGCAAGGCCTGTGCCACGCTTGGCGTAGGGGTGTTGCATCGATGCCGCAGATAAGGGTTTCCGACGGCGATGGCCTTGGCGCGCGTCGGGATTCAGGGCAGGGAGGGTGAAAGGTTGCACCGGCAGTGGCACCGGCGCAACGATTCAGCGGGCGTGTTGGCTCAAGCGCGCAGCGCCTGTTCCTGCAGCAGGCGCTTGAGCACCTTGCCGTTGGGGCTGGTGGGCAGCTCGGCCAGGGGCACGATGCGGGCGGGCAGCTTGTAGGGCGCCAGCCGTTCTCGCAGGTGGGCACGCGCGGCAGCGTTGTCCAGCGTGGCGCCGGGCTGCAGTTCGACGAAGGCGATGACCTCCTCGTTGCCATCGGTTTCGGGGCGGCCGACCACGGCGCTGCGCTGCACGCCGGGCAGCTCGTTGAGCGCCAGTTCCACCTCGGCCGGATACACGTTGAAGCCCGAGCGGATGATCATTTCCTTGAGCCGCCCCACCACGAAGAGCGCGCCGTCGGCATGCAGCTCGCCCAGGTCGCCGCTGGCGTACCAGCCGCCCTCGCGCATCACGGCGGCCGTGGCCTGGTCATCGCGGAAGTAGCCGTGCATCAGGCCGCGCCCGCGTATCCACAGCTCGCCGCGCTCGCCCACCGGCAGGGGCCGGCCCGTGGCCGGGTCCACGGCGCGCACCTCGGCGCCTTCCACCACGTAGCCGGCGCTGGTGTCGGGCCGCTGCTCGCCCTGTCGCGTGAGGTGGACCGACCCTGCGTATTCCGACAGGCCGTAGCCATGGTGCAGCGCCTGGCCGAAGGCGGCCTCCACGCGTTTCTTGAGCGTCAGGTCCAGCGGGCCTGCGCCTGTGTAGACATAGCGCAGCGCCGGCGCCTGAGGGTGTGCAATGCCCTGCTCCTGCAGATGGGCCAGCAGGCGCGCGTACAGCGCAGGCGGCCCCTGCAGTTGCGAGATGCCGTGGCGCGCCAGCGCATCCAGCAGGTCGGCCGGGTCGAACTGCGGGCGCATCACCATCTGCGCGCCCGCATGCAGCGAGGCCAGCAGCACCGTGCCCAGCCCGAAGATATGGGTCATGGGCACGAAGGCGTAGCTGCGGTCCTGCGGACCCAGGCCGCGGGATGTGGCCGAGACGCGCGCGAACAGCGTCAGCGCGTCATGTCCCACCATCACGCCCTTGGGCGTGCCCGTGGTGCCCGAGGTGAAGATCAGCGCCGCCACCTCGTCCTGCAGCGCGCCGGATTCGGCCACCGCCTCAGCGCGCACGGGGCTGTGCTGCATGCCGGCCAGGGCCGAGTCGCCTGCGCCAAAGCGCCGCGCGTGGCCGCTGGCGCTGTCCGATGCGGCCGAGGTGAAATACACCACGCGCGCATCGGCCTTGGCCGCAAAGGCATCGATCTCGCCGGGCGCCATGCGTGCGTTCACGCCGCAGGACCAGGCGCCCACGCGGCTGCAGGCCAGGATCAGCGCCGCATGCTCGGGGCAGTTCTCGGCCACGACCAGCACGCGGTCGCCGGGCCGCACCTGCAGCGCGCGCAGCTCGGCCTCGGCCGTGTCCGCCAGCGCGCCCAGGTCGGCAAAGCTCAGACTGCTGCCGTCGGGCAGGTGGATGAAGGGACGCTGCGGCGCTTCGGCCAGCCAGCGGTCCAGCAGATGGTGTATTCGTTGACTCATGCTCCGCGTATCCCTCAGTCCACCACAATGCCTTGCGTGACGGTGGCCCACATGGCGCGCTCC
This sequence comes from Delftia sp. ZNC0008, assembly GCF_000799035.1. Lineage (NCBI taxonomy): Bacteria > Pseudomonadati > Pseudomonadota > Betaproteobacteria > Burkholderiales > Comamonadaceae > Delftia > Delftia sp. ZNC0008. Next base: position 1,005 of record NZ_JTKZ01000607.1, on the reverse strand, counting down.
TTGGCACCGCGCTCGGCCAGTTTCTGGGGTGCGCCGGTCCACTCTTCGTAGCCCAGTTCCTTGAGGCGCTTGCGCAGCTCCGGCTGGGCCAGGGCGGCGTTGATGGACTTGTTCAGGCGGGCCACGAGTTCGGGCGACATGCCCTTGGGCCCATAGACGCCATACCAGCCGCCCACGTCGAAGCCCTTGAGGCCTTCGATGCCGGACTCGGCAAAGGTGGGCACATCGGGCAGGGACGCATTGCGCTGCGGCGAGGTGACGGCGATGGCCCGCACCTTGCCGCCCTGGATGTAGCTGCTGGCGGTGCTGATGATGTCCAGCATCATGCTCAGCTGGCCGCCGATCACGTCGGTCATGGCCGGTGCGTTTCCCTTGTAGGGGATGTGGTTCATCTCGATGCCGCTGCGCCGCGCGAACAGCAGCGCGCCCAGGTGGTTGGAGCCGCCCACGCCGGCCGAGCCGTAGTTGAGCTTTTGCGGATGGGCCTTGGCATAGGCCACGAGCTCGGCCGTGGTCCTGTAGGGCTCGTTGTTGTTGACCACCAGCACGTTGTAGTAGCTGAGCACGGGCGCCACGGGCGTGAGGTCACGGGCCGGGTCGAAGGACATCTTGCTCATCACGTTGGGGCTGATGGTGATGGTAGGGCTGGCCGCGAACCACAGCGTGAGGCCGTCGGGCCTGGCGCGCACGACCTCGCTGCCTGCCATGGTGGCGTTGGCGCCGGGCTTGTTCTCCACCACCACCGAGGCACCCAGCTCCTTGGTCAGCGCCACGCTGAGCAGGCGGGCGCCCTGGTCCACGGGGCCACCGGCCGAGTAGCCCACGATGAGGCGCACGGGCTGCGCGTCCTGCGCGGCGGCGGGGAGGGTGGCCAGGGCGGTCACCAGGGACGCCAGAAGCGGGGCATGGGCCAGGGTGGCCAGGGCCTTGCGGCGGTGTTGGGCGGGCATGTGCATGTCTCCTGCAAAAGATGAATGAAGCGCTGCCGTGGTCTGCACGACGCGG
>NZ_JTKZ01000935.1:0-4930 GCF_000799035.1 Delftia sp. ZNC0008 | reverse complement strand
CGGAGATTTCACGGCCCAGCTGGTGGACGGCCAGAGCCTGGGGCTGGTCTACCGCTCGCCCGGCCTGAGCCCGGCCGCCGTGGCGCCCGTGGTCGACACGGCCCGGGCCCAGGGCCTGCCCGTGGGCGGCGAACTCGATCTCTTCGCCATGGCGCTCAAGGCCCTGGCCGCAGCCCATGGCTACCGTCCCACCGTGCTGGGCATTACCGGGACCAATGGCAAGACCACGGTCACCTCGCTGACCGGCCAACTGCTGGAGCATGCGGGCCTGCGCGTGGCGGTGGCGGGCAATATCGGCCCCACGCTGCTGGACACGCTGACCCAGGCCATCGATGCCGAAACGCTGCCCCAGGCCTGGGTGCTGGAGCTGTCCAGCTTCCAGCTCGATGGCGTGCAGATGTTCGAGCCCACGGCCGCTGCCGTCCTCAATATCACCCAGGACCACCTGGACTGGCACGGCAGCCTGCGCGCCTATGCCGATGCCAAGGCCTGCATCTTCGGCAGCAGCGGCATCATGGTGCTCAACCGCGAGGACCCCGAGGTCATGCGCATGCTGCCGGCACCCGTGGTGCCGCCGGGCAAGCGCCAAAAGCCCCAGCAGCGCGCCCACATCACCTTCGGCGGCGACATGCCGCGCCGCCCCGGCGACTTCGGTCTGGAAGTGGTCAGCGGCATGACGTGGCTGGTGCGCGCCCATGAGGCCGACGAAACCGCCAAGGGCAAGAACGCCGAAGACCTGTACATCCAGCGCCTGATGCCCGCCGACGCGCTGCGCATCCGCGGCCGGCACAACGCCATCAATGCCCTGTCCGCCCTGGCCCTGGCCAGCGCGGGCGGCTGCACGCTGGCGCCCCTGCTCTACGGCCTGCGCGAGTACCGGGGCGAGCCGCACCGCGTCCAGCCCATCGGCCGCGTCAACGGCGTGGAGTACTACGACGACAGCAAGGGCACGAACGTGGGCGCTACCGTGGCCGCGCTGTCGGGCCTGGGGCCTGACCACCGCATCGTGGTCATCCTGGGCGGTGACGGCAAGGGCCAGGATTTCTCTCCGCTGGCCGCACCCGTGTCGCGCCACGTGCGCGCCGCCGTGCTGATCGGCCGCGACGCGGGCCGCATCCGCGCTGCGCTGCAGGACTGCGGCGTGCCCCTGGTCGATGCCACCACCATGGCCGATGCCGTGGAGCTGGCCGCCTCTCGCGCCCATGAAGGCGACGCCGTGCTGCTGTCGCCCGCCTGCGCCAGCCTGGACATGTTCCGCAACTACGAGGACCGGGCCCACCAGTTCGTCGATGCCGTGCGCGCGCTGGCGCTGGATGCCGGGCATGAACTCGGAGGTGCTGCATGAGCGCGATGAACGCCATGAACCAGGCCCTGGGCCGCATGCGCTCCTGGTTCGGAGGCGCGCAGGAAAAGGCCATCGACGTGCTGCCCGTGCGCCTGGGCGGTCCCCAGTACCACCGGCCCACGCAGACGCCGGCCAGCGTGCTCGGCCTGGACCAGGCCCTGATCTGGGTGGTCATAGGCCTGCTGGCCTGGAGCCTGGTCATGGTGTATTCGGCATCGATCGCCATGCCGGACAATCCGCGCTTCGGCAAGATCGCGCCCACCCATTTCCTGATGCGCCATGCCATGTCCATAGGCATGGCCTTCGTCGGCGCGCTGCTGGCCTTCCAGGTGTCCATGGCCACCTGGGAGCGCATGGCGCGCAAGCTCTTCCTGGTGTCCCTGGTCCTGCTGGTGGCCGTGCTGATCCCGCACGTGGGCACCGTGGTCAACGGCGCGCGGCGCTGGCTGTCCCTGGGCATCATGAACTTCCAGCCGTCCGAGCTGGCCAAGTTCGCCGTGCTCATCTATGCGGCCGACTACATGGTGCGCAAGATGGAGGTCAAGGAGCGCTTCTTCCGCGCCGTGCTGCCCATGGGGCTGGCCGTGGTGCTGGTCGGGGTGCTGCTGCTGGCCGAGCCCGACATGGGCGCCTTCATGGTGATCGTGGTGATCGCCATGGGCATCCTGTTCCTGGGCGGCGTGAACGCGCGCATGTTCTTCCTGATCGCGGCCCTGGTGGTGCTGGCCTTCGTGCTCATCATCGCCACCTCCGAATGGCGGCGCGAGCGCATCTTTGCCTACCTCAATCCCTGGGATGAAAAGCATGCCCTGGGCAAGGGCTACCAGCTGTCGCATGCGTTGATCGCCATCGGGCGCGGCGAGATCTTCGGCGTGGGCCTGGGTCGCAGCGTCGAAAAGCTGCACTGGCTGCCCGAGGCGCACACCGACTTTCTGCTGGCCGTGATCGGCGAGGAATTCGGCCTGGTCGGCGTGCTCCTGATCGCCGTCACCTTCCTGTGGCTCACGCGCCGCATCATGCTCATAGGGCGGCAGGCCATTGCGCTGGACCGGGTGTTCTCCGGCCTGGTGGCCGAGGGCATTGCGATCTGGATGGGCTTCCAGGCCTTCATCAACATGGGCGTGAACCTGGGCGCGCTGCCGACCAAGGGACTGACGCTGCCCCTGATGAGCTTCGGCGGGTCGGCCATCCTCATGAATCTGATAGCGATAGCGGTGGTGTTAAGGGTGGACTACGAGAACAAGTTGCTGATGAAGGGAGGGCATGCATGACGCAGTCCACCTCTCAAGGCACGCAACGCCAGCGCACGGCCCTGATCATGGCCGGCGGCACGGGCGGCCATATCTTCCCGGGCCTGGCCGTGGCCCAGGCGCTGCGCGAGCGCGGCTGGAACGTGCGCTGGCTGGGCGCCCCCGGCTCCATGGAGTCCCGCATCGTGCCGGCCCAGGGCTTCCCGCTGGAGACCATCGAGTTCTCGGGCGTGCGCGGCAAGGGCATCATGACCCTGGCCTTTTTGCCCATGCGCCTGCTGCGTGCCTTCTGGCAGGCGCTGGCCGTGGTGCGCCGCGTCAAGCCCGACGTGGTCGTGGGCCTGGGCGGCTACATCAGCTTCCCCGGTGGAATGATGGCCGTGCTGGCCGGCAAGCCCCTGGTGCTGCATGAGCAGAACTCCGTGGCCGGCATGGCCAACAAGGTGCTGGCCAGCGTCTCCCACCGCATCTTCACCGCCTTCCCCAACGTGTTCCCCAAGGGCCGCTGGGTCGGCAACCCCTTGCGCCAGGCCTTCACCGAGCAGCCCGCGCCCGAGCAGCGCTTTGCGGGCCGCAGCGGACCGCTGCGCCTGCTGGTGGTGGGCGGCAGCCTGGGCGCCAAGGCGCTCAACGAGATCGTGCCGCAGGCGCTGGCCCTGATTCCGGCCGATGTGCGCCCCGTCGTGCTCCACCAAAGCGGCGCCGCACAGATCGACGCCCTGCGCGCCAACTACGCGGCGGCAGGCGTGCAGGCCGAGCTGACGCCCTTCATCGACGATACGGCCCGTGCCTTTGCCGAGGCCGATGTCATCGTCTGCCGCGCCGGTGCCAGCACGGTGACCGAGATCGCGGCCGTGGGCGCAGCCGCCATCTATGTGCCTTTCCCGGCCGCCGTGGACGACCACCAGACCGCGAACGCGCGTTTCCTGGTCGATGCCGGTGGTGGATGGTTGATGCAACAAAGCGCACTGACTGCCCAAAGCCTGGCCGAAATGCTACAAAATATGCAGCGTGCGACGCTGCTGGAGCGCGCTGGAAAAGCCAAGAAAATGCAAAAGACCGAAGCCACCGCCGAGGTGGTCGCCGCCTGTGAGGAACTGGCCGCATGAAGCACGCCATTCATCACATCCATTTCGTCGGCATCGGCGGCGCCGGAATGAGCGGCATCGCCGAGGTGCTGCACAACCTGGGTTACGCCGTCTCGGGCTCGGACCTGTCCGACAGCGCCACGCTGCGCCGGCTCGCAGGCCTGGGCATTGCCACCCACGTCGGCCATGCGGCCGCGAACATCGAGGGGGCTGACGCCGTCGTCACCTCCACCGCCGTGCAGTCCGACAACCCCGAGGTGGTCGCGGCGCGCACGCACAAGATCCCCGTCGTGCCGCGTGCGCTCATGCTGGCCGAGCTGATGCGCTTCAAGCAGGGCATCGCCATCGCAGGAGCCCACGGCAAGACCACGACCACCAGCCTGGTGACCAGCGTGCTGGCCGAGGCCGGGCTGGACCCGACCTTCGTCATCGGCGGCAAGCTCAACAGCGCGGGCGCCAACGCCAAGCTGGGCCAGGGCGACTACATCGTGGTCGAGGCGGACGAGTCCGACGCCTCCTTCCTGAACCTGCTGCCCGTGATGGCTGTCGTCACCAACATCGACGCCGACCACATGGAAACCTACGGCCATGACTTCGGCCGGCTCAAGGGCGCCTTCGTCGACTTCCTGCACCGCATGCCGTTCTACGGCCGCGCCATCGTCTGCGTGGACAGCCCGGCCGTGCGCGAGATCCTGTCCCAGGTGGCCCGCCCCGTGACCACCTACGGCTTTGCCGAGGACGCCCAGGTGCGCGCCCTCAACGTGCGCGCCGAGGCCGGCCGCATGCATTTCACGGTGCGCCGCAGCAACGGCCAAAGCTATCCCGACCTGGACGTGGTGCTGAGCCTGCCGGGCGAGCACAACGTGCTCAACGCGCTGTCGGCCGTGGCCGTCGCCATGGAGCTGGAGATTGCCGACGAGGCGCTGCTGCGCGCCTTCGAAAGCTTCAAGGGCGTGGGCCGGCGCTTCCAGCGCTATGGCGAACTCCCTGCAGCGGACGGTGGCATCTTCACCGTCATCGACGACTACGGGCACCACCCTGTCGAGATGGCGGCCACGCTGGCTGCTGCGCGCGGCGCCTTCCCGGGCCGCCGCCTGGTGCTGGCCTTCCAGCCGCACCGCTACAGCCGCACGCGCGATTGCTTCGAGGATTTCGTCAAGGTCATCGGCCTGGCCGATGCCGTGCTGCTGACCGAGGTCTATGCGGCCGGCGAGGCGCCGGTGGTGGCGGCCGATGGCCGCTCGTTG
>NZ_JTKZ01000292.1:0-16936 GCF_000799035.1 Delftia sp. ZNC0008 | reverse complement strand
CGCGCTCCCTGATGCAGGGCGACTACATGCGCCTGAACTTCCGCCTGCCTTCCGAGGACAGGGACGTGGAGAAAGAGAACCTGCGCAGCGGACGCCTCTACGCCATCGGCAAGCTCGATGAGCAGGGCGTGGTGCAGTGGCTGCGCACCGGCACGGCCAGCGAGCCGCTGGCGCCCGGCGAACAGCGCTTTGAACTCACCCCGCGCGGCGGCCGGTGGACGCTGGTGACGGATGCCTGGTACTTCCGCGAAGGCGATGGCCAGCGCTGGGAGCAGGCCCGCTACGGCGAGTTCCGCGTGGAACCCGACGGGCGTGCGCTGCTGGTGGGCATGGCTGACGCGCAACTGCGCCCCATCGTGCCCTGAGCGCACCACGCAAATCACTCGAAACTGTCGCCCTCGGCCAGCGGCGCATGCCGGTAGCTGGCCGGCGTGCGGCTGAGCTTGACGGGCGCGCCCAGGCCCCGGTAGCCGCCCTCCATCTCCACCACCATCTCGCGGTGCAGGGTATGCGGGTGGTTGAGCGCCGCGTCCACGCCCAGTACGGGTGCGGCGGGCACGCCGATGGCCATCAGCGCATCGGCCAGGGCGGGGCCGTCGCAGGACTGCAGGGCCTGCTCCAGCAGCGGCTTGAGCGCATCGCGGTGGTGCGAGCGCTGGCCGGCCGTGGCAAAGCGCTCGTCGGCCACCAGTTGCGGGCATCCCAGGTGCTCGCACAGCAGGCGGAACTGGCGGTCGTTGCCCACGGCCAGGAAGACCGGCGTGGTGCCCGTGGCAAAGCTGTCGTAGGGATAGATGTTGGGATGGGCGTTGCCCGAGCGCCCTGGCGTCCTGCCGCTCATGAACCAGTTGCCCGCATGCGGATGCAGCAGCGAGATGCCGCTGTCGTACAGCGAGACATCGACCAGCTGGCCCAGGCCGCTGCGCTGGCGCTCCTGCAGCGCCAGCAGCACGCCGATGACGCCGTTCATGCCCGTGACCATGTCCACCACGGGCAGGCCCACGCGCAGCGGATCGCCGCCGGCCTCGCCGTTGACGCTCATCAGCCCCGTCATGGCCTGGATGGCCGCGTCATAGCCGGGCCAGGCACCCAGCGGACCATCGGCGCCGAAGCCGCTGACGCGGCACCAGATGAGGCGCGGAAAGCGCTCGCGCACCTGCTCCCAGCCAATGCCCCACTTTTCCATGGTGCCGATCTTGAAGTTCTCCACCACCACGTCGGCCTGCCCCATCAGCGCCAGCACGGCCTGCTGGCCTTCGGGCAGGGACAGGTCCAGGAACTGCAGCCGCTTGTTGCGGTTCAGGCCCCGGTAGTAGGAGGACACTCCGTCCTGGAACGGCGGCCCCCAGGCGCGCGTATCGTCGCCCTGCGGCGGCTCCACCTTGAGCACGTCGGCGCCGTGGTCGCCCAGGATCTGGCCGCACAGCGGGCCACCAAGAATGCGGGAGAGGTCGAGGACACGGATGCCCTGGAGCGCTCCCGCCCGTTGATTTGTGTTCATGGGGATACTCTCGTCAGTCGAGCTTGGCGCCGGAGGCATCGACCACGGCCTTCCACTTGGTCACTTCCTGCGCGATGAAGGTCGACAGCCCCGCTGGCGAAAGATCGGAAGCCGGCTCCAGCCCCTGGTCGGCAAAGGTCTTGCGGATGCGCTCGCTGCCCAGGGCCTTGCGGAAGGCCGCGTTCAGCGTCTCGATGCGGTCGGCCGGCGTGCCGGCAGGTGCCACCACGCCGAAGAACACGCTCACGTCGTAGCCGGGCAGGCCCTGCTCGGCGATGGTGGGAATATCGGGCATGGCCTGGGAGCGCTTTTCCGTGGCCACGCCAATGGCCTTGAACTTGCCGGCCTTGATGTAGGGCATGGCGGTGAGGATGTCGGTGAAGGTCATGTTCACCTGCCCCGCCAGCAGGTCGTTGAGCGCCGGGCCCGTGCCCTTGTAGGGGATGTGCTGCAGCGAGGTGCCGGCCATCTTGTTGAACAGCACGCCGGCCAGGTGCGAGGAGGCACCGTTGCCCGAGGATGCATAGTCCAGGCTGCCCGGCTTGGCCTTGTCCTGCGCAATCAGCTCCTGCACGGTGGTGGCCTTGGTCGCCGGATTGACCACCAGCACGTTGGGCAGGTGGCCCACGCGGATGATGGGCGCGAAGCTGGTCTGCGGGTCGTAGTTGATCTTGCGGTACAGGTGCTTGTTGATGGCCAGCGGCCCCGAGGTGCCGAACATGATGGTGTAGCCGTCCGGCCTGGCGCGGGCCACGAAGTCGGCGCCGATGTTGCCGCCTGCGCCGGCCTTGTTCTCCACGATCACGCTCTGGCCCAGCGTCTCGGTCAGCGCCGTGGCCAGCACGCGTGCCATGGCGTCCGTAGGCCCGCCGGGCGGGAAGGGAACGACGAAGCTGATGGGCCGCTCGGGAAAGCGCTCGGCCAGTGCGGCGGCCGGCAGCGCGGCGGTGGCGGCGAGCGCACAGGCGCACAGGAATCGGCGTTTCTGGAAGGACGGCTTCGGGTCAGTGCAAGGCATGGTGTTTGTCTCCGGTACTTGTGCGGTCATCCCTGTGGACGGGATGTGTGTTCTGGGTCGGTGCGGTCGATGGGCTCAGCGTGTCCAGCCTTCGGGCAGGTCGCCTGCCGCCAGCGGGTCGCGCGGCAGCACGCGGTGCAGCAGCACCAGCTGGGCCCAGCGCATGCGCTCGGCGCTGCCGGTGCACGAGGCCTCCCAGGCCATGGCCGTGGCCGTGAAGCAGTGGTACAGGCCCGAGGCGGCGGCGCGCGCCAGGCGGTCACCGCCCTCCTCGGCCGCGCGCAGGGCCAGGGCCGCAGCCTTGTCCATGCTGGCCGACAGCGCGGCCTTGAATTCCGTGGCCGCCTCGGTCTGGGCCAGCAGCTGGGCCGCGTGGTCGCACAGCACGGGCAGCGAGCCTTCTCGCTTGATGGCGCGGATCACGTCCAGCGCCACGATGTTGCTGGTGCCTTCCCAGATCGATCCCAGGTGGGAGTCGCGCACCAGGCGCGGATCGCTCCATTCCTCGATGTAGCCGCATCCGCCGCGCACTTCCATGGCGTCGCCCGTGACCTTGCGCGCGTCGCGGCAGGCGCGGAACTTGATCATGGGCGTGAGGATGCGCAGCAGCGCGTAGGCGCCGTCTTCGCCTGCGTCCGAACGCTGCAGCGCCTGGGCCGTCTGCAGCACCATGGTGCGGGCCTGCTCGGAGTAGATGCGCAGCTTGTCGAGCTGGCGCTGCATCAGCGGCATGTCCTGCAGGGCCTTGCCGAAGGCGCGGCGCTCGCGCGCCACGTACTCGGCCTCGGCCACGGCACGGCGCATCAGCCCGGCCGAGCGCACGCCGTTGGACAGGCGCGAGTTGTTCACCATGTCGGCCATCTGCACGAAGCCCCGGCCCTGCTCGCCCACCAGGTAGGCGACGGCGCCGTCGAGCACGATCTCGCCGCTGGCCATGGAGCGCGTGCCCAGCTTGTGCTTGAGGCGCACGATGCGGTAGTGGTTGGCCGAGCCATCGTCCAGCCGGCGCGGCAGCAGGAACAGCGAGATGCCCTTCATGCCCGCTGGCGCGCCTTCCACGCGCGCCAGCACCATGGCGAAGTCGGCATCGGGGTTGGAGCAGAACCACTTGTCGCCGGACAGGCGCCAGCTGCCGTCGGCGGCCGGGCGAGCCAGCGTCTGGGTGTTGGAGATGTCGGAGCCGGCCGCCTGCTCGGTCATGAACATGGCGCCCTGGGCCTGGTCCTCGAAGCGCAGCTGCGTCATGCGCGGCCAGTACTTTTCGACCAGGGCCGGCTCGCCGTACTTGCGCAGCGTGCGCGCCAGCGAGTCGGTCATGGACAGCGGGCAGCACAGGCCGAACTCGGCCTGCACGAACAGATAGGTCAGCGCGTACTTGGCCAGCGGCGGCAGCTTGCCATCCCAGCCCAGCACGCCCGTGCGGTGCGACATGATGGCCAGGCCGAACTCGCCATAGGCAATGCGCTCCATCTCCACATAGGCCGGGTGCTTGACTATGCGCTGCGCATCGCGCCCCGTACGGTCGCGGTGCTCCAGCTCGGGCGGGTTGCGGTCGGCGGTCAGCGCCCATTCATCGAGTTCGCGGCCGGCCAGGGCACCCATGCGCTCCAGATGGGGCTGCAGGTGCGCGTTCACCTCGGGCGGCAGGTACAGCGCCAACAGCGGCTGCAACTGCGAATCGGTGGTGTACAGGTTGCTGCCGTGGCGGTCGGGCACGGCCTGGAAAGCCTGGGCGGGGGAAGACTGCATGGCGGCCAGCGCCTGCGGTTCGGGGTTCATGGTCTGTCTCCTGTGCGGGAACCGGGCCCGGGCGCATGGGCTCCGGGTCTTGGGGATGCCCCCATTCTTGGAAACAGTTCTATTCGAGTCAAATATCGATAACGTATTGATCAATAGTCAAACCGGATAGAACGCCATGGAGCTGAGACAACTGAGGTACTTTCTGGTGCTGGCCGAGGAGCTGCACTTCAGCCGCGCAGCCCAGCGCCTGTCCATCTCCCAGCCGCCGCTGAGCGTGGCCATCCGCCAGCTGGAGGAGGAGTTGGGCGCCCAGCTGTTCGAGCGCACCAGCAAGGAGGTGCGGCTCACGGCCGCCGGCAAGCACCTGCGCGTGCAGGCCCAGGACATCATGGAGCAGGCCCAGCGCGTGCGCCAGGACATGCGCGCCATCGCCGACGGCGTGCAGGGCCGCATCCGGCTGGGCTTTGTGGGTTCGGCCATCTACCGCGGGCTGCCCGAGGCGCTGGAGAGCTTTCGCGCCCGGCACCCGCTGGTGCGCATCGACATGCTGGAGCTCAACAGCGCAGAGCAGATCGCCGGCCTGCAGCAGGAGCGGCTGGACCTGGGCCTGCTGCACGCCACGCGCCCCGCGCCAGGCCTGCAATCACACACCCTGGTGAGCGAGCCGTTCATGGCCTGCCTGCCGGACAGCCACGCGCTGGCCGGACTGCGCAAGCTGCAGGTGCGCCAGCTGGCGGGCGAACGCATGGTGCTGTTCTCGCGCCAGGTCTCGCCCGACTACCACCAGCAGATATGGCAGATCTGCCAGAGCGAGGGCTTCACGCCCGAGCTGCACCACGAGGTGCGGCACTGGCTGTCGGTGCTGTCCATGGTGTCGCTGGGCCAGGGCGTGTCCCTGGTTCCGTCCTGCCTGCAGCGCGTGGGCTTTCCGGGGCTGGCCTTCGTGCCCATCCAGGGCCGGCACCCGCAGTCGCAGATGCAGGCCATGTGGCACCCGGGCCATGTGCAGCCCCTGGTCGAATCGCTGCTGGCCCACCTGCGCGACAGCGTGGGCAGGCTGGGGCAGCAGCCCTAAACGCCACACCCTTGCTCAGTTCACTCTGTCCAAAACCGGCGTGACCCAAAAGCGAGGGACACCGAGCAAGGGCCGCCCCGCCGCCAGGGTGTCGTCCCCCTTGCAGGGGGAAGCCGCATAGCGGCTCACGGGGTTTCCAACTTCATTCCAGGAGCTGCCTGAGAACGTACGGCAGGATGCCGCCGTGCCGGTAGTAGTCCACCTCGATGGGCGTGTCGATGCGCAGCTTGACCACCACGGTCTGCTTGCTGCCGTCGGCACGCGTGATCACCAGCTGGGCCTCGCTTTGCGGTGCCAGGTCGGCGGCGGGAATCACTTCCACGAACTCCTCGCCCGTCAGGCCCAGGGTCTGCCAGCTGTCCGTGCCCAGGAACTGCAGCGGCAACACGCCCATGCCCACCAGGTTGGAGCGGTGGATGCGCTCGAAGCTGCGCGCCACCACGGCCTTGATGCCCAGCAGCTGCGTGCCCTTGGCGGCCCAGTCACGGCTCGATCCCGTGCCGTATTCCTCGCCTGCAAAGATCACGGTGGCACGGCCCTCGGCCTGGTACTTCATGGCCGCGTCGTAGATGGGCATCTTGGTGACCTGGCCCGTGCCGTCGCGGTACAGCGTCAGGCCGCCCTCCTCGCGCGAGCCATCGGCCTGCGCGGGAATCATCAGGTTCTTGATGCGCACGTTGGCAAAGGTGCCGCGCATCATCACCTCATGGTTGCCGCGCCGCGAGCCGTAGCTGTTGAAGTCGGCCTTTTGCACGCCGTGGGCCAGCAGCCACTGGCCTGCGGGCGAGCTTTCCTTGATGGAGCCGGCCGGCGAGATGTGGTCGGTGGTGATGGAGTCGCCGAACAGCGCCATCACGCGCGCGCCGTGCACCACGTAGGGGTTGGAGCCCTCGGCGCCGGCAGCACCGGCGGCAGGCGCTTCCAGCTCAAGCCGGAAGCCGTCGAAGAACGGCGGCTCGGCAATGTAGGTGCTCTCGGGCCAGGTATAGGTGGCGCCCGTCACGCCGTGGATCTTTTCCCAGAGCTTGCCGGGCTCGGAGCGCACCTTCTCGTAGTTCTCGCGGAAGGCCTTGCCGTTCATGGCGTACTTCATCAGCGCGTGGATCTCTTCGCTGGTCGGCCAGATGTCGCCCAGGTAGATGTCACGGCCGTTCTTGCCCTGGCCCACGGGCTCGGTCATCAGGTCGCGGCGCACCGTGCCGGCAATGGCATAGGCCACGACCAGGGGCGGGCTGGCCAGGAAGTTGGCCTTGATGTTGGGGTGGATGCGCGCCTCGAAGTTGCGGTTGCCCGACAGCACGGCCGCGCAGACCAGGTCGTTGCTGGTGATGGCCTCGTTGAGCTCCGGCGTGAGGTCGCCCGCGTTGCCGATGCAGGTGGTGCAGCCGTAGCCGGCCAGCGCAAAGCCCAGCTTTTCCAGGTAGGGCAGCAGGCCGGCCTCGGTCAAATACTCGGTCACCACGCGCGAGCCCGGCGCCAGAGAGGTCTTGATGTGCGGCTGCACCGTGAGCCCGGCCTTCACCGCCTTCTTGGCCAGCAGGCCGGCGGCCAGCATCACGCTGGGGTTGGAGGTGTTGGTGCAGCTGGTGATGGCGGCAATCAGCACGTCGCCGTTGGCGATGCTCAGGCGCTTGGGTGGCGTTGGGGCATCGACCGGCGCCTCGCTGTGGGCGGCCTCCAGCTTGGGCTTGTTGGCCTCCATCTCGGCCAGCGAGCGCTGCGCGCCCGGCGGATGGGCCGGCGTCTCGGGCGCCACCTCGCCCTCGCCGCCACCGCCTACGGGAAAGCTCCGGCCCAGCCGTTCGATCGGCTGGTTGAACCCGTTGTGCGCAGCAGGGGCGCTGAACAGCTCATCGAACTTGGACGACACATTGCCCAGCTCGATGCGGTCCTGCGGGCGCTTGGGTCCGGCCAGGCTGGGCGCCACCGTGCCCAGGTCCAGGCGCACCACATGCGAGTAGTCGATCTCGCCGGCGGCCGGCACGCCGAACAGTTCCTGTGCGCGGAAATAGCCCTCGAAGGCCTCGATCTCGGCCTTGCTGCGGCCCGTGCCCCTGAAGTAGTCGATGGTCTTTTCATCGACGGGGAAAAAACCCATGGTGGCGCCGTACTCGGGCGCCATGTTGCCGATGGTGGCGCGGTCGGGCAGCGCCAGGGTGCGCGTGCCTTCGCCGAAGAACTCCACGAACTTGCCCACCACCTTCTCGCGGCGCAGGATCTCGGTCACCGACAGCACCAGGTCCGTGGCCGTCACGCCCTCGCGCAGCTGGCCCGACAGCTCGAAGCCCACCACATCGGGCGTGAGGAAGTACACGGGCTGGCCCAGCATGGCGGCCTCGGCCTCGATGCCGCCCACGCCCCAGCCCACCACGCCGATGCCGTTGATCATGGTCGTGTGGCTGTCCGTGCCCACCAGGGTGTCGGGGTAATGCACGCCGTCCTTGGTCTTGTGCACGCCGCGCGCCAGGTACTCCAGGTTCACCTGGTGGACGATGCCGAAGCCCGGAGGCACCACGCCGAAGGTGTCGAAGGCCTGCATGCCCCACTTCATGAACTGGTAGCGCTCCTTGTTGCGCTGGAACTCCAGCTTCATGTTCAGGTCCAGCGCCTTCTTGGTGCCGAAGTAGTCCACCATGATGGAGTGGTCCACCACCAGGTCCACGGGCACCAGCGGCTCGATGGACTTGGGCTTCTTGCCCAGCCTGGCGGCCGTGCTGCGCATGGCGGCCAGGTCGGCCAGCAGCGGCACGCCCGTGAAATCCTGCAGCACCACGCGAGATACCACGAAGGGGATCTCGTCCACGCGCTCGGCCTGGGGCTTCCAGTTCGCCAGCTGCTCCACATGCTCGCGCGTCACCTTGTTGCCATCGCAGTTGCGCAGCACGGACTCCAGCACGATGCGCAACGACACGGGCAATCGCCGGACCTGTGGATATTGCCTTGCCAGTTCAGGCAGGGAAAAGAACTTGCCCTTCTTGCCCCCCGCCGCAGCAAAGGTCTTGAGGGTGTTTTCATATTCGTGGCGCATCGTGAGACTCCTGGATGAAACTCTGGGAAGGCACATGCGCGCCGCCTTTTTTTCCGGGCTGCTGGGCATGCACCAAGACTCTGATTTCCATTGTGCCCAGAAGTGCCCGCGGATGCTGTGGTCCATTGGCGATAGTCACACGCGGACAACGCTGTCCGCGCGGAAAAAGCGGCAGGCTTTCACAGGGCTGTCATCGAACCGGCCAGCGAAGCCCTGCTGCGCCACAACCCCGCGCACTGCAGATCGCCCAGCGCCACGCCGATGGCCGCCTGGCCCAGCACCCATGCCCAGCCTGCGGGCGCAGGCTCCAGCACGCCGCTGTACAGCACAACCCCGCAGGCCAGGGCCCAGCCGAAGTTGCCGAACACGGCAATGGCCACCAGCCCCCGGCTGCGCGGCATGCGGCACGCGCCCCAGCCAGCCACGCAAGCCCAGGCCAGCAAGAAGCACCCCGTGCCCAGCAGCAGCGCCTGCGGCAACCCCGTGACAACGGCCAGTGGCTGCGCGAAGGCCAGTTGCACAGCACCGGCAGCGGCACAGCAGATGGCGTCGGCCCACAGGGTGCGGGGCAGGAAACGGGCATGGGAAAACATCGGCATCAGCACTCCTTGTGGATTGCCGGGCATGCACCTCGCAAGCCGGCCCTGCCGATGCTCCGCCGCCACCGCCCCCCGCGTCCATGACCTGCCAGGTCATGCCAGCCCCGCTGGAGCAACTCCAGTCGCTATGCCACAATCCGCACCAGCCCCCTGTCACGGGGCCGGTGCTTGAAAACACCTTTGAAGAATAGCGGAGCGGCCTCCCCGATAGCGAGGCCTTGTCACGTCTGATTTGCTTGGATCGTGGGCGCTTGCCTGCATCCGAACGGTTTGGGACGGGATGGGGCTCACCGCAAGGCTGCCCGCACGACTATTCTCGTGTTTTCAACATCCCGTCCACCATTGCTGTGCTTGAAAACCCGGCCTGGTGGTTCAGTCTCGAATAGGAGCACGGAACCATGTACATCGCATCCATCTCGATGGCCCGCCTCACCTTTGCATGGAGAGCCGAGCCATGACACCCAGACCCCCACCCAGCGCCGAGCATTTCACCCAGGTCGTGACCGAGGTGGACCGCCTGGTGCAGCAAGGCTGTGCCGAGATCTCGGCACTCTCCCGCATGGCCCTGCTGTGGCTGGAAACGCCCGAGACCAGCAACCGCCTGGAGGTGCTCGCCAGCGCCCTGCGCACCATCCGCAACAGCGCCGACATGCTGGCCAGCGAAACCAGCGGCGAAGTCGTCGCCGTGGGCTGCTCCCACCACGTCAAAAGCAGCGCAGTCCCCTGAACCCGGCCGAGCGCAGCAAAGGCCCGCACCAGCTCCCCGTATGCCAGCGCCTGCGTCGGGCCGCCTTCTTTGATCTGACCTTTCTTGGCGAATCAAGAAAGGGCAGTCGGCTGCCGGGCCGAGACCCGGCCTCGAAAAACAACGGCCCGCAGGGTCAAAACAAGCCCGCTGTAGTCATGACATGGCAACACGCGCACCGCCAACCACAGCACGCGTGCGCCGCAACCCAGTCCACTGCAACTCAGCCAACACCACAACCACCAACGCCTGAGCCAACACCCACGCCACCCCCCAGGCAGACAACCCCAACCCACCAAACGCCAACAGCGCAACACAGCCCACAGCCCACCCCAAATTCCCCAAAACCACCAGCCCGATCAACCGCCGCGGCACAGGCGAGCGCGCCGCCATCCACGCAGCCAGCAGCGCATAGCCCAGCAAAAACCAGCCTGTGGACTGCAGCAGCGCCAGAGGCAACCCCGTCACATCCGACAGCGGCTGCCCCGCCACCAGTTGCAAGGCGCCCGAGGCGGCGCAGGAAGCAGCATCGGCCCACATCACGCGGGGCAGGAAACGGGGGGAAGCGAACATCGACATGGCGAACTCCTTGAGAGCAACAGGCACACACCGTGCATGCCATGGACTGCATGGTCCGCCGCAGGCTGCACAGGGTCGATAACCTCGCAGGTCATGGCCGCCACGCCAGCCCCGCCGCTACGATGCGGACCATGACCTCCACCGCCCATCCACCGTCCGCGCGCTCGCCCTTCGGCGACCATCTGCGCCACTGGCGCCAGCACCGCCGCCTGAGCCAGCAGGGCCTGGCGCTGGAGGCCGAGATCTCCACACGCCACCTGAGCTATGTGGAAACCGGCCGCGCCCAGCCCAGCCGCGAGATGGTGCTGCGCCTGGTCGAGCGCCTGGGCGTGCTGCTGCGCGAGCGCAATGCCCTGCTGGTGGCCGCAGGCTACGCCCCCATGTACCAGGCCCGGCCGCTGGACCACCCGGATCTGGCCGCCGCGCGCCAGGCCGTGGACCTGGTGCTCAAGGGCCACGAACCCAATCCCGCCCTGGCCGTGGACCGTCACTGGAACCTGGTGGCCGCCAACGCCATCGTGCCGCTGCTGCTGGCCGGCGTGGCGCCCTGGCTGCTGGAGCCGCCCGTCAATGTGCTGCGCCTGAGCCTGCACCCCGAAGGCCTGGGCCCGCGCCTGGCCAATGCAGCCCATTGGCGCGCGCATCTGCTGCACCGCCTGCAGCAGCAGATTGCCGCCACGTCGGATGCGCAGTTGCAGGCGCTGCACGACGAGATTGCCGCCTACCCGTTCAAGGAAGATGAAGCGGACTCACATGGCGCAGCACCTGCCAGCCACATTGCCGTGCCCTTCGCGCTGGACACCGACCATGGCCGGCTGAACTTCATCAGCACCATCACCATCTTCGGCACGCCGGTGGATGTGACGCTGCAGGAGCTGGCCGTGGAGTCGTTCTTTCCGGCGGATACCGCAACCCAAGTGTTGCTGAGCCAATTGAGATCAGGAACTGCAACGCACCCGTGAAAGAGCCCGCTTTCGCCGCAGGGGCGAGGTGGAGCGAAAGACCATGCCTATGGACAAGAAAATCATCATCATTGCGGGCCCCAACGGTGCGGGTAAAACCACGTTCGCCCGCTCTTTCCTGCCACAGGAGGCTCAGTGCCCCCGCTTCATCAATGCAGACCTGATCGCGGCTGGACTATCCCCCTTCGCACCAGAGGCGGCCGCCATCAAGGCAGGACGCTTGATGCTGGACGAAATGGCCGCTTGCGCTGATCGTGGTGACAGCTTTGCTTTCGAGACCACTCTTTCAGGCCTGGGCTACCTGCGGCATATCGACCATTGGCGCTCGCAGGGCTACCGCGTTGATCTGTACTTTCTGGCCTTGCCCAACGCGCAGGCCGCTGTGGATCGCGTTGCGGAGCGTGTGAGCCAGGGCGGGCATGACATCCCAGAGCCAGTCATCCGCCGCCGTTTTGCCGCCGGACGATCCAATTTCGACCAGCACTACAAGGCCAAAGTCGATACATGGGCTTTGTACGACAATGCGGGAGCCATGCCAGTGCTGCTCGAATGGAGAGAGAACACATGAAGACACCCGACATTTCCACAGCCAAGAACCCCGACCTGCGCGCATCGATGGCTGCGTTGCAGCGCGCCGCTGCGCTGGCCCGCAAGACAGCCATCCAGACGGATACCGGCATCGTCATCGTGCGTGATGGGCAAATCGTGCACGTATCGGCGCAGGAGCTGCGGCAGAGCGCCGAAAGCACGGAAAAGCAGCCGGGCTGAATCCACTCAACCGGCGAGTGCGATGGGCACGGCAAGGCCACAGTCACCAAAAAGCCCGCCAAGGCGGGCTTTGCTCATGGAGCCGGATCAGGCTGGACTCAGGCGCTCACGCCCTTGGCCACGTCCGCGTACTCTTGGAATCGAGACTCCAGCGTGCACTGCCTCAAGGCTTGAGCCTGTCGGCAAGCCGCGCCATCAAATCCATGCGCTCGTGCAGTATGGCGACCACCAAGGCGGGCGCATCTTCGCGCAGCAGGCAAAACACATGGTGATGTTCGCAACGGGCCACGCGCAAGCCGGGGAAGACTTCGCCGAGGTCCTTGAAGCCTGCCTTTCCTGCCACCAGGCCGGCAATCCCACGCTCCAATGCACTGATGTATTGCCTTACCTGTTCATCGCCCCATTGCCTGCGCGTATGGCGGATGATGCCGCGCAGGTCGGCCTCTGCCGCAGCGGTGAGCCGGTAGTGTCTCAACGCCGCCCCTCGCCCAGCTCTTCATCAAGAATCTCTCCAATGCTCTTGCCGGAGACCTTGCCAGCAAGTCCTTCATTGATGCGCTCTCCCAGCACGGCCGCCAGTTCCTGCCACGCCTGACCGGCGTCCGCGTCGCCGGGAAACAGCCGCTCAAGCGTGTATTGCTCGATCGTTTTGCCTTGTAAAGCAGCAGACGCCTGGAGGCTTTGGTGCTGCTGCGGGGTCATGTCGATGGTCAGGCGGCTCATGGCGAGGCTCCACTGGTTCACTTGGTTTCCACGTTAGCACATGCTCAAAAGCATGCTTGCGGACATGCCAGATGCCCAGACAGACCCATCGCAAAAGACAAAGCCCGCCGAAGCGGGCTTTGCTCATGGAGCCGGATCAGGCCGGACTCAGGCGCTCACGCCCCTGGCCACGTCCGCGTACTCTTCGATCTGGTCGAAGTTCATGTAGCGGTAGACGCTGGACTTGTCGGCATCGATCACGCCCATTTCCTTGAGGTATTCCTCCTTGGTGGGCAGCTTGCCCAGGCGCGATGCGATGGCAGCCAGCTCGGCCGAGCCCAGGAACACGTTGGTGTTCTTGCCCAGGCGGTTGGGGAAGTTGCGGGTCGAGGTGGAGATCACCGTCGCGCCTTCGCGGACCTGGGCCTGGTTGCCCATGCACAGCGAGCAGCCCGGCATTTCGGTGCGGGCACCGGCCGTGCCGAAGGCGGCGTAGTGGCCTTCCTTGATCAGCTCGTTCTGGTCCATCTTGGTGGGCGGAGCCACCCACAGCTTGACGGGGATGTCGCGCTGGCCGCCCAGCAGCTTGGCTGCTGCGCGGAAGTGGCCGATGTTGGTCATGCACGAACCGATGAAGGCTTCATCGATCTTGGTGCCGGCCACTTCGGACAGGAACTTGGCGTCATCGGGATCGTTGGGGCAGCAGACGATGGGTTCCTTGATGTCGGCCAGGTCGATCTCGAACACGGCAGCGTATTCGGCGTCCTTGTCGGCTTCGAGCAGGTCGGGCTTGGCCAGCCAGGCTTCGACCTTCTCGATGCGGCGCTGCAGCGTCTTGGCGTCGGCGTAGCCGTCGGCGATCATGTTCTTCATCAGAACGATGTTCGAGGTCAGGTACTCCTTGATCGGCTCGGGGTTGAGCTTGATCGTGCAGCCGGCAGCCGAGCGCTCGGCAGAGGCGTCGGACAGCTCGAAAGCTTGCTCCACCTTCAGGTCGGGCAGGCCTTCGATTTCCAGGATGCGGCCCGAGAAGATGTTCTTCTTGCCGGCCTTGGCCACGGTCAGTGCGCCTGCCTTGATGGCGTACAGGGGAATGGCATGCACCAGGTCACGCAGGGTGACGCCGGGCTGCATTTCGCCCTTGAAGCGCACGAGCACGGACTCGGGCATGTCCAGGGGCATCACGCCCGTGGCGGCGCCGAAGGCCACCAGGCCGGAACCTGCAGGGAAGGAGATGCCGATGGGGAAGCGCGTGTGCGAGTCGCCGCCCGTGCCCACGGTGTCGGGCAGCAGCAGGCGGTTGAGCCAGGAGTGGATCACGCCGTCACCGGGACGCAGGGCCACGCCGCCGCGGTTGCTGATGAAGGCAGGCAGCTCGCGGTGGGTCTTGACGTCCACGGGCTTGGGGTAGGCAGCCGTGTGGCAGAAGGACTGCATGACCATGTCGGCCGAAAAGCCCAGGCAGGCCAGGTCCTTGAGCTCGTCGCGGGTCATGGGGCCGGTGGTGTCCTGCGAACCCACGGTGGTCATGCGCGGCTCGCAGTAGGTACCGGGGCGCACGCCCTGGCCTTCCGGCAGGCCGACGGCGCGGCCGACCATCTTCTGGGCCAGCGTGAAGCCGGCGTTCGAAGCAGCGGGCGCCTGGGGCAGGCGGAACACGGTGGATGCGGACAGGCCCAGGAATTCGCGGGCCTTGGCGGTCAGCGAGCGGCCGATGATCAGGTTGATGCGGCCGCCGGCGCGCACTTCGTCGAACAGCACGTCGCTCTTGAGCTGGAACTCGGCGACGGTTTCGCCGTTCTTGACCAGCTTGCCGTCATAGGGCAGCACGTCGATGACGTCGCCCATCTCCAGCTTGGTGACATCGACTTCGATGGGCAGCGAGCCCGAATCTTCCTGCGTGTTGAAGAAGATGGGAGCGATCTTGCCGCCCAGGGTCACGCCGCCGAAGCGCTTGTTGGGCACGAAGGGGATGTCCTGGCCCGTGGCCCAGACGATGGAGTTGGTGGCCGACTTGCGCGAGGAGCCGGTGCCGACCACGTCGCCCACGTAGGCGACCAGGTGGCCCTTCTTCTTGAGGTCGTCGATGAACTGCATCGGGCCGCGCTTGCCGTCTTCCTCGGGCTTGAAGGCCGCGTCGGGACGGGTGTTCTTGAGCATGGCCAGGTAGTGCAGCGGGATGTCTGGACGGCTCCAGGCATCGGGTGCAGGCGACAGGTCGTCGGTGTTGGTCTCGCCGGGCACCTTGAAGACGGTGACGGTGATCTTCTTGTCCACTTCGGGGCGCGAGGTGAACCACTCGGCGTCGGCCCAGCTCTGCATGACTTCCTGGGCCTTGGCGTTGCCGGCCTTGGCCTTGGTGGCCACGTCGTTGAAGAAGTCGAACATCAGCAGCGTCTTCTTCAGCGCGTCGGCAGCGACGCCGGCGACTTCGGCGTCGTCCAGCAGCTCGATCAGGGGATGCACGTTGTAGCCGCCCACCATGGTGCCCAGCAGCTCGGTGGCCTTGGCCTTGGAGATGAGAGCCACCTGGATGTCACCGTGGGCCACGGCTGCCAGGAAGCTGGCCTTGACCTTGGCGGCATCGTCCACGCCCGGAGGAACGCGGTGCGTGAGCAGGTCGAGCAGGAAGGCGTCCTCGCCAGCGGGCGGGTTCTTGATCAGCTCGATCAGTTCGGCAACCTGCTTGGCATCCAGCGGCAGCGGGGGGATACCGAGCGCGGCGCGTTCGGCCACGTGGTCACGGTAGGCTTTCAACATGATTCTCTCTCCATGGTTTTCTAAAGTGGGGCTGCTTGCGGGACGCTCAGGTCCGGGCCTGGATTACTGGCCGGCGGGCTTGGGTGCTTCCAGCAGGCTGGGAGGCGGGTTCTTCTTGATGGCCTCGGCCACCTGAAGCTGGTCAGGGCTCATGCATTCGTCGGCCAGGCGCTGGCCGACCTTCTGGTTCATGAGCATGGACTTGTTGGCGATCTGCAGCCAGACGGCGCCGGCATGCTTGTCTTCCAGGCGCACGGTGCCGGTCGAGGTCTTGACGGGCGCCATGTGGTACTTGAAGCCCTTGCCGTCGATGTTGAAGTAGCCGGGGTTGGACTGGTCGGCCGTCACATTGACGAAGGCGCCCAGCTCGCAGGGAATGCGGCCGGTGTGCACGCGCTCCGAGATGGCCAGGTCTTCGGCGGACAGCGGCTGCTGGGCAGCAGCTGCCACGGCCGCCGCACCGCCGACTGCGGCAGCGCCGGCAGCGGCCTTGGCCGCGGTGGCCTTCTTGGCGGGAGCCTTCTTGACCGCAGGCTTGGCGGCGGCCTTGGCCGGAGCCTTCTTGGCAGGTTCGGCGGCGCTGGCGCCCAGGCCCATGGCCAGCAAGGGGGCTGCGATCAGGATGGAGGCGATAGCTGTCTTCATACGTTGGGCTCCTGCAAATTCCCGGTGTGGGCTAAGCAAGTGATTCTGATGCAAACCAGGGCTGCACCTGCGGGGGCAGCGCCTGGCCGGTCTGGTGGGCACGTGTGAGCAACTGCCAGAAGTAGCGGTAGCTCGCCCGGTCATGTAATACACCATCCACGCTGACGGGCGCCCAGTCGGCGGCCTCGGCGGCGGTAAGTATTTGTGCGGCCTGCGCCACTTCGTCGGCCTGGGGCGCGAACGCGGCGAGGATGGGACGGATCTGGTCCGGGTGGATGCTCCACATGCGGGTATAGCCGAGCCGCCGTGACGCCTGTGTGGCAGCGGCCTGCAGCGCCTGTGGATTCCTGAATTCGGTGACCACGCAGTGCGAAGGCACCTTGCCGTGCGCGTGGCAGGCAGCTGCGATCTCCAGCTTGGCACGCACGACCAGCGGATGGTCGAACTGGCCGGCCGAGCCCATGGCCGAGGCGGGAATCGCGCCGCCATGGGCCGAGACGAAGTCCATCAGGCCGAAGGAAATGCTCTGCACGCGCGGGTGTGCGGCGATGTCGAAGGCACGGTGCACGGCGGCGGGCGACTCGATGAGCACATGCAGCGGCAGTTCGCGGCAGCCCAGTCGGCCCAGATGCCGCTCGGCCAGCAGCACGTCGTCCACGCTTTCCACCTTGGGCAGCATGAGGTGGCACAGGCGGTCGCCGGCCTCGCCGACGATGATGTCCAGGTCCTGCGCGAAACTGGCGTGGTCCACGGCATGCACGCGCGCAGCCACGCGGGCGCCGGGCGCGGCATCGCGCGCCAGCGAGGCCACCAG
>NZ_JTKZ01000633.1:0-9892 GCF_000799035.1 Delftia sp. ZNC0008 | reverse complement strand
GCATGTGGGGCTATGCGACGGCGGCCTTTGCGCTGATGCAGGCCGTGTCGGGATATTTCATGGCCTGGAGCTATGCGGGCCTGGGCTCGTACCAGCGCCTGTTCGTCATCGGCAGCGTGTCGCTGCTGCTGGGCACGCTGATGATCGCCGCCAGCCGCGCCAGCGCGCGCCGGCAGGCCGCCGCATGAGTGCGCGGATTCGTGGCAGGAAACAAGGAGTCGTATGAGCACCGCAAAGACCGCGTGGATGGCCCGCCTGGGCATGCGCCATCCCATCATCCAGGCCCCCATGGCCGGAACGTCCACGCCCGCGCTGGCGGCCGCCGTCACCGAGGCCGGCGGCCTGGGCTCGCTGGGCATTGGCGCCAGCGGCACGGAGCAGGCCCGCCAGCAGATCGTGCAGACGCGCGCGCTGACTTCGGGCGCCTTCAACGTCAACCTGTTCTGCCACCGGCCGGCCCGGGCCGATGCGCAGCGCGAGGCCGCCTGGCTGGCCCATCTGGCGCCCGAGTTCGCGCGCTTTGGCGCCACGCCGCCTGCCACGCTCAACGAGATCTACGCCACCGCCGTCGGCAACGCCGCGCTGCAGGCCATGCTGCTGCAGGAGCGGCCCGCCGTGGTGAGCTTTCATTTCGGGCTGCCTGAGCAGGGCTTCATCGACGCGCTGCGCGCGGCCGGCGTCGTGACCCTGGCCAGCGCCACGTCGCTGGACGAGGCGCGCCAGGTGGAGCAGGCCGGTGTCGATGCCATCGTGGCCCAGGGCGTGGAGGCCGGGGGACACCGCGGAACGTTCGATCCCGCGCAGGACCGCATGATGGGCACCTTCGCCCTGGTGCGCGTGCTGGCCCGCAACACGGCCCTGCCGGTGATCGCGGCCGGCGGCATCATGGATGGCGAAGGCATTGCGGCCGCGCTGGGCCTGGGCGCCTGTGCGGCACAGCTGGGCACGGCCTTCATCCTCTGCCCTGAATCGTCCGCCAGCCCGGCCTACCGTGCCGAGCTGCGCAGCGAACGCGCCCACCACACAGGCATCACCGCCGCCATCTCGGGCCGGCCGGCGCGCGGCATGGTCAACCGGCTGTATGCGCTGGGCGCCAGCCATGGCCAGCCCCTGCCCGACTATCCGCGCGTCTACGACGCAGGCAAGGCCCTGCACCAGGCGGCGTCCGCCCAAGGCAGTTCCGACTACGCAGCTCACTGGGCCGGCCAGGGTGCGCCGCTGGCGCGCGAGATGCCGGCCGCTGCGCTGGTGCAGACGCTGGCCGGCGAGCTGGCGAGCGCTCAGGCAGGCCGCTAGAGCGTGTTATCCACTAAAGTGCCGCCAGCCCCTGCTCCAGATCGGCGATGAGGTCGCGCGGCGACTCCAGGCCGATGTGCAGGCGCACCACGGGCCCGCGCGCACTCCAGTCGGTGACGCTGCGCGCCTGCGCCATGTGCGCGGCTGTCGCCAGGCTCTCGTAGCCGCCCCAGGAGGCGCCAATGCCGAAGAGCCGCAGGCCGTCGATGAAGCGGTCCACGGCGGCCTCGGCGGTGCCGGGCTGCAGCTCCAGCGACACCAGGCCGTTGGTGCCCTGGCAGTCGCGCAGCCACAGCGCATGGCCGGGGTGCGTGGGCAGCGCGGGGCAGAACACGGTGGCCACGGCCGGGTGCTGCTGCAGCCAGTGCGCCACCTCCAGCGCATGCGCCTCGTGCATCTGCAGCCGTGCGGCCAGCGAGCGCATGCCGCGCAGCACCAGCCAGGCATCGTCGGGGCTGACCGCCATGCCGAAGGCATCGCAGCGCGCGGCCAGCGGCTCCCAGGCGGCCTCGGTGGTGGCCACGGTGCCCATCATCACGTCGGAGTGGCCCGACAGGTACTTGGTGGCTGCCATCACCGAGACATCGGCCCCCAGCGCCA
Organism: Delftia sp. ZNC0008; assembly: GCF_000799035.1. Lineage (NCBI taxonomy): Bacteria > Pseudomonadati > Pseudomonadota > Betaproteobacteria > Burkholderiales > Comamonadaceae > Delftia > Delftia sp. ZNC0008. The sequence continues at coordinate 7,996 of NZ_JTKZ01000633.1, read as the reverse complement.
GCGGCCGGTACTGGCAGCCCGATCCCCAGGTGTTGTCGGCCACGACCAGGGCGCCGCGCGCATGGGCCATGGCCGCCAGCGCGGGCAGGTCGCACATCTCGTAGACCAGCGAGCCCGGGCATTCGGCATAGACCATGCGGGTGTTGGGGCGCATGCGCGCCTGGGCGTCGCTGCCATCGGCCGCGAAGAAGTCGTACTCGATGCCGTAGGGCCGCAGCCATTGGCCGGCCAGGTGGCGCACAGGCTGGTAGGCGCTGTCGGTCAGCAGCACATGGTCGCCGGGGCGCAGGTAGCAGAGCAGGGCCATGCCGATGGCCGCCAGGCCGGTAGGCAGCAGCCGCGTGCGGTGGGCGCCTTCCAGCTCGCTGACGGCATCTTCCAGCGCAAAGCCGGTGGGTGTGCCGCGCGCGCCGTAGCTGAAGATGCGCTCGCCGGCGCGGCGCTCGCGCATCTCGCGCTGCTGTGCCGTGCTCTCGAACAGCACGGTGCTGGCGCGCACCAGGGGCGGGTTGACGGCCGTGCCGCCCGCATAGGCCGGGCGCTTGCCCGCATGCAGCAGCCGGGTCTGCAGGTCCAGCGCGGGGGCGCCAGAGGCCGATGATCCAGGCACGGGGACGTGTTCGGCAGCCATCAGTCGATCTTCGCGCCCGAGAGCTTGACCACGCGCGACCAGCGCTCCATGTCCTGGCGCAGCTGGGCGGCAAAGGCCTCTGGCGTGCTGGCCACGACTTCGCTGCCGCCATCGACGACCAGCTTGGTCACTTCCGGCAGTTGCAGGGTGCGCACGATGGCGTCGTGCAAGAAGGCCACGCGCTCGGGCGGCGTGCCGGCGGGAGCGAAGAAGCCGTACCAGTCCTCGAAGCGCGCATTGCGCAGGCCCAGTTCCTCCAGCGTGGGCACCTTGCCGAACGCGCCGATGCGGCGCGGGCTGGTGACGGCCAGCGCACGCACCTGGCCCGCCTGGATCATGCCGGCCACGGACGAGGTGGAGGTGATCAGCACATCGACCTGCTGGCCCAGCAGATCGTTGATGGCCGGCCCCGCGCCCTTGTAGGGCACATGGGTCATGGGTACGCCGTTTTCCTTGGACAGCACCACGCCCACCAGGTGCGACAGCGTGCCGTTGCCGGGCGTGGCATAGGTGACGCGGCCCGGCTCGCCCTTGCTGCGCGCCACCAGGTCGGCAAAGCTCTTGAGGGGCGAGGCCGAGGCGACCACGATGGCCAGCGGCGCCGCGTTGATCTGCGTGATGGGCACGAAGTTCTTGAGCGGATCGAAGCCCGGCGCGCTATAGAGCGCGGGGTTCACCGCCATCAGCGAGACCTGCCCCGTGAGCACGGTGTAGCCATCGGGCTTGGCCTCGGCCACGGCCTTGGCGCCGATGTTGCCGCCCGCGCCGCCCCGGTTTTCCACCACGGAGGGCTGGCCCGTGGCCTCGGTCAGCCGCGTGGTGACCCAGCGCGTGCTGGCGTCGTTGCCGCCGCCCGGCGGGAAGGGCGAGATGAAGCGGATCGGCTGGGCCGGATAGCCGTTGCGTGCGGCCAGCGGCTCGGCCGTGGCCTGCGAGAGCATGGCCAGGGCCGCGAGGCTGGCGGCCAGCATCCTGGCCAGGGTGGGGATTGCGAACATGTCTTGTCTCCTGTCGTTATGTGGTGTTGGGCTGTTCGGATGCTCTTTGCGTGGATCAGGACATTGCCGGCTCCGGCAGGCGGAAGGCGGCCAGTTCCTGCGCGTCCAGCTGCGGCACCAGGCCCGTCTCCCAGGCCAGGTAGCGGCGTGCCGCTTCCTTGTTGCCGTCGTGGCGGTCGTGCACGAAGAACAGGTAGTCGATGCATTCGGCGTCGGTGGGGCTGTCGGGCGTGGCCTCGACGGGCAGGCCGGCCTGCTGCCATGCGGCCAGGCCGCCTTCGAGCAGCAGCGGCGCGGCGCCCTGCAGTTCCAGCGCGGCCCATTGCGCCATGCCGGGCTCGTCGGCCACCAGCACGATCTGGCGCGTCTCGCCGGCCAGATCGCTGGCAAGGCACGGGCGGATGGACCAGCGGGCCCCGGCGATGTGGCCTGCGCGGTACTTCATGCCCGCGCGCAGATCGACCACGGCCACCTCGCCCTGGCGCATGCGTTCGTGCAGGGCCTGCACCGCGATGCCTGCCAGTGCGGGGGCCTGGGGCAGCTGGGCCGGTGCCAGGTCCAGGCCGCTGTGCAGGCCGCCCCGCAGCACGCAGGCGTCATGGCCGAGCTGGCGCAGCCAGCTGGCCACCACGGGGGCGCGCACGCCATCGCTGTCGAACAGCACCAGGCGCGCACCGCGCACGCCCACGTACTGGTCGCCGGCCTGCATGAGCTGGCCACCGGGCGTGTGCTGGGCGCCGGGCAGCGAACCGGCCTTGAATTCCTCGGGCGTGCGCACATCGCACAGGAACAGCGTGCGCGCAGCATCCTGGCTCCAGGCGCGCACGGTGTCGGCATCGACCTCGGGCACGTCGAAGCGTTCGGCCAGGGCGCGGGCCTGTGCTTGCAGCGCGCTGCTGGCCGAGTCGTCGCCATAGCGCTGCGTGCCGCCATGCTCCAGCGGCAGGTCGGCCAGGTACCAGCCCTGGGTGCCGTTTTCCAGCGCGTAGACGGGGTTGGGAATGCCCAGGTTGATCAAGGTCTGCGCGCCGATGATGGAGCGCGTGCGGCCCGCGCAATTGACCACGATGGGCGTGGCCGCATCGGGCACCAGGCGGCTCACGCGCAGCGCCAGCTCGCCATTGGGGCAGCAGATGGCGCCGGGGATGTTCATCTTGTGGAACTCGGAGACGGGCCGGCCGTCCAGCACCACCAGGGGCAGGCCCGCCGCCTGGCGCGCCGCCAGCTGCTGGGCCGTGATGCGCGGCGTGCCGTAGGCGTGCTCGGCCAGTTCGCCAAAGGTCTTGGAGGGCAGGTTCACGCCGGCGAACAGCGTGTAGCCTGCCGCGCTCCAGGCCTGGGTGCCGCCTTCCAGCACAGACACCTGGGTGTAGCTCAGGGCTTCGAGGCGGCGCGCGGCGCGCCCGGCCACGCCCGCGCTGGCATCGCCCTCGCCACCGTCGTAGGTGACGACGCGTACCTGCCTGCGCGGCACCAGGCGGGGCACATCCAGCTCCAGCCGGCTGTAGGGCAGGGGCGTGGCGTAGAACAGGTGCGACTCGCCGTACTGGCCGTGCTCGCGCACGTCGAGCAGCGCGATCTCCTGGCCGTCGTGCAGCCAGGATTTGAGGGTGTGGGCGTCAATGGATGCGGTCATTGCATGCGGTCCGGGAAAAAGATCGGCAAGGAATTTCGGGCAAAGCCCTGCCACGCGCGCCCCGTGGGGCGCGCTGCGGCATGGACAGGGAAAAGGCAGGAAGCGGGAGGCAGCGGCCGGAAGGCCTGGGCTCAGCGGCGCGTCTGCACGCCGATGGCCATGGTCTGGCAGGTGCCGGTGGCCAGGTCGTAGCTGGTGCGCTCGTTGAGCGTCTCCAGCGCGCGGCCGTACATGTGCAGGTGGCGGATGACCTGCTCGCCCTGGATCTCCACGGAGTGGATGTCCTCGGGCATGAGGGCGATGCCCTGGCCTGGCGCCACCACCACGAGATCCGTCTCACGCAGCGTGCCCTTGCCGGGGACGGAGCCGTCGTCGGTGCGCTCGTAGACGCGGTTATGTTCCGTGCCTTCCACGGCGGCAATGCAGGCCCAGGTCGTGTGGTTGTGCGGCACGATGCGTTTGCCCGGGCGCATGACGTTGAGGTACAGCGCATAGCTCTGGTCCGCGTCCTCGGCGATCAGGTAGCGCGCCTGGTGCTCGCCCTCTTCGGGCGCGGCGTAGTCGGCCTGCTGCCAGAAGTCTCGGCGCGCTGCCAGGCCCAGCAGCTGCTGGAGCACGGCGTCCAGGCTGGCGCGCGTGGCAGCGCCTTCGCCAATGGCCTGCTTCATGTGGTCGATGGCCGCTGTCACGGCGGCGCTGCGCTGTTCGGTGATGGTGGTGGTGGTGGTGGTGTTCAAAGGGGACTCCTTGTCGTCGTTGAAGCCCACTGTAGTGAGGCGTCCGGCCCGCAACAATCCACGCACCCTCAACAAATACTTCAATAAAATTGAAGTATGGAGACGCTTGACCTGGACCTGCTGCGCACCCTGGCCGCCATTGCCAGCCACGACAGCTTTGCCGCCGCCGCCGTGCAGATGGGGCGCACGCAATCGGCCATCACCCAGCAGATGCAGCGGCTGGAGGAGAAGATCGGCCACGCGCTGTTCGAGAAGCAGGGCCGGCAAAAACGCCTCACCGACCACGGCCAGCGCCTGCTGGGCTATGCGCGCCACATGCTGGCCATCCACGACGAGGCGCTGCGCAACCTGCAGCACCGCCAGGTGCAGGGCCTGGTGCGCATTGGCGCACCCCACGACGCGGCCGACAACATGCTGCCGCCCGTGCTGCAGGAGATCGCGCTGAACTTTCCGGGCATGCAGATCGACATCCATGTGGGGCGCAGCCCTTTCCTGATGGAGTCGCTCAAGCAGGGCGAGCTGGACCTGGCCATCTCCAACCGGGAGGATGAAGGCTTCGAGGGCTTTGCCCTGCGCTCCACACCCACGGTGTGGCTGTGCGGCGCGGGCTATGCCCATGACCCGGGCAAGCCCGTGCCCCTGGTCATGGCCGACGGGCCCAGCATCTTCCGCCGCCTGGGCTGCGACGCGCTGGATGCGGCCGGCATCGCCTGGACACCGCGCCACACCTGCACCAGCCTGGTGGGCATACGCGCGGCCCTGCGCGCGGGCCTGGGCGTGACGGCGCGCGGCGTGGAGCAACTGGACCCGGGTCTGCGCGTGCTGGGTGCGGGCGACGGTATGCCGCCGCTGCCGGACCTGGTCTACCGCCTGTACATCCGCAGCCATGTGATCAGCCCCGTCACGCGCCAGATCTTCGAGAACCTGCAGGCACGCATGCGGCTGCCGGCCGGCTGAGGGACAGCGTTGGGGAGGCGGAGGGACGGCAGGCGTGCAGCTTGCCAGCGTTGCTTGTAATGGGACTTATTCTCAAATAACATCCGCGCCACCGCCGCCTCCTCTGCCGGTGTTTTTCGAGCCTTTCCAGGCACTGCGCCATGCCATCTCCCACTCTTGCCCGCACCCATGACTGGTTCCGTGACTACGGGCCGCTGATCTCCCGCATCCTCGCTGCGCTGTTCGGCGGCTATGCCGTGGCCGCCCTGGCCAGCGTGGCCGTTGTGGCCCTGCCCGCAGACCGCACGCAGGCGGCGATCTCGGGCACCTTGCTGAGCTTTGCCGTCTACGCGGGCGCGGTGATCTGGGTGTTTGCCGTGCGCAGCGCCACGCGCGCCTGGGCCGGCCTGCTGGTCGCCGCCCTGGTGCTGGCGCCTGCCGCGTGGTGGACCTGGGGCAAGGGGCTGGGCGCATGAACACGAACACCACGGACACCACGAACACGGCCGGCAAGTCTGCCAAGCCCGGGAAAGCCGCCAAGGCGCCCGGCATCCGCCAGACCATGTCCGACCTGCACACCTGGGTCGGCCTGCTCCTGGGCTGGTTCCTCTACGCCATGTTCCTCACGGGCACGGTGAGCTATTTCAGGAACGAGATCACGCAGTGGATGCAGCCCGAGCAGCCGCACCAGAGCCAGGCGAGCGAGCCCGCGCTCGTGGCCCAGCGTGTGGGTGACGCCGTGGCGCGCCTGGCACCGCAAAGCCCTCGGTGGCTGATCAACCTGCCCGATGAACGCAGCACGGTGGCCACGGTGTTCTGGAGCCCTCCCGAAGGCCAGGACAAGCGCCGCTTCGAGAACGGCCGCTTCGACCCGGCCACCGGCACGCGCCTCGAAGGCCCGGTGCGCGAGACGCGCGGCGGCGAGTTCTTCTACCGCTTCCACTTCCAGTTCCACTACATGCCCGTGCTCTGGGGCCGCTATCTGGCGGGGCTGTGCGCCATGTTCATGCTGGTGGCCATCGTCAGCGGGGTGATCACGCACAAGAAGATCTTTGCCGACTTCTTCACCTTCCGCTGGGGCAAGGGCCAGCGCTCCTGGCTGGACGCGCACAACGCGCTGTCCGTGCTGGGCCTGCCCTTTCACCTGATGATCACGTACACCGGCCTGGTGACGCTGGCCCTGATGTACATGCCCTGGGCCAGCCTGGCCACCACCATGACGCCCGAGCAGCGCGTGGTGGCAGGCCAGCAGCTCAGCGCCTTCGTTCCGGCGGGCAAGCCCTCGGGGCAGGCCGCGCCCCTGGCACCGCTGGCCGACATGGTGCGCCAGGCCGAGCAGCGCTGGGGCGCGGGCCAGGTGGAGCGCCTGAACGTCAACCTGCCCGGCGATGCCAAGGCCAGCGTGGTCGTGGTGCGCGGCGACAACGGCCGCGTCTCCATCAGCCCGCAGTTCATGACGTTCGACGGCGTCAGCGGCCAGCTGCTGCAGGCCCAGGACAGCGTGGGCGCCGCCGCCGAGACGCGCGGCGTGCTCTATGCGCTGCACATGGGCCGCTTCGGCGACCTGCCCACGCGCTGGCTGTACTTCATCGTCAGCCTTGCGGGCACGGCCATGGTGGGAACAGGACTGGTGCTGTGGAACGTGAAGCGGCGCAGCAAGCTGCCCGACCCGGAAAGGCCGCATTTCGGCTTCCGGCTCGTGGAACGGCTGAACATCGCCACCATCGCCGGCCTGTCCATCGGCATGGCCGGCATGCTCTGGGCCAATCGCCTGCTGCCGGTGGAGATGGCGCAGCGTGCCGAGTGGGAGGTGCACGCCATGTTCATCGCCTGGGGCGCCACCCTGTTCTGGGCGATGGGCCGGCCCGCCAGGCGGGCCTGGATCGAGTTGCTGTGGGCCGGCGCCGCCGCCCTGGCCCTGCTGCCCGTGGTCAACGCGCTGACCACGGATCGCGGCCTGATCACCAGCCTGCGCGCGGGCGACTGGGTGTTTGCCGGCATGGACCTCATGCTGCTGGCCCTGGCCGCACTGCATGCCCATCTGGCCCTGCGCACCCAGCGCCACCAGCCCAAGGCCAAACCGGTGCGCGCCGCCCGGCCCGCGCCCAAGGCAGCCACTGCAGCAGCCGCCACGGCAGTGGCCGCCGCAGCGGAGACCAGCGCATGAGCATGGCCCATCTGTTCTGCCAGCTGTTGGCCCTGGGCGCCTTCGCCTGCCTGGCCCTGGCCATGGACCGCCACCAGAGCGACCTGTTCGGCAAGGAACTGCCACCCGCCCGCACCCGGCGCCTGCGCGCGGCCGGCTGGGTGCTGCTGGCGCTGTCGCTGTGGGCGGCGCTGCAGGTGGAGCCCTGGTCGCTGGGGCTGGTGGCCTGGTTCGGCCACATCAGCGCAGCCGCCGCCATCGTGCTGCTGTCCATGGTGGCGCGCGAGCGGCTGCGCTGACGCCCCTCCTGGCGCCTTCAGAGAAACATGCCGCCCGAGGCCTCGATGCGCTGACCCTGCACCCAGCCCATGCCGTGCTGCAGCAGGGCGGCCATCACGGGGCCGATGTCGTCGGGCTGGCCCACGCGGCCCAGCGCCGTCTGGCTGGCCAGGGCGGCGCCCATCTGCGCATCGTCGCGCACACGGCCGCCGCCAAAATCCGTGGCAATCGCGCCCGGCGCCACCGTGTTGACGCGAATGCCGCGCGCCCCCAGCTCGCGCGCCAGGTAGCGCGTCAGCACCTCCACCCCGCCCTTCATGGATGCATAGGCCGCATAGCCCGGCTGGGTGAAGCGCGTGAGGCCGCTGGACAGATGGATGATGCTGCCGCCGTCGCGCAGCAGGGGCAGCAGGTGCTGGCTCAGGAAGAACGGCGCCTTCAAGTGGATGGCGACCAGCTCGTCGAACTGCGCCTCGGTGGTGGTGGCGAATGGCGCGTTGATGCCGATGCCGGCGTTGTGCACCAGCGCATCGAGGCGGTCGGCCTGCCAGGTCTCGGCCAGGGCCCGGCGCACGCGGGCCGCAAAGTCCGCAAAGCCCGCGCTGCGCGCCACGTCCAGCTGCAGGGACGCGG
>NZ_JTKZ01000058.1:0-18661 GCF_000799035.1 Delftia sp. ZNC0008 | reverse complement strand
CCGCGTGTGCTGCTGAACTACACGCTGTCACTGGACAATGCGGCGCGCGCGCTGCGCGGCGAGGACAGCCACGGCAGCAGCTCCTGGAAGGAGCGCTTCGGCGCCGTGGAGACGGCCTTCTGGAGCATGCTGATGTCATTCCTCGTGCTGGTGGTGATGGTGCTGGTCTTCATCCGCATGGAGCGCCACCTGCGCGTGATCAGCCAGCAGCATGGCCAGGCACCGCGCCAGCCCTGAGGCCTTGCGCTATCGTTGCCGCTTTCCTTTCTGCTTGCCGCCTATCCGCATGACACGCAACACCACCACCCCCATCCATCCGCAGTTCCTGGGCCGCATGTCGCCGCGCGCCTTCAAGCCGGAGGCACTGAGCCAGGCCCAGATCGAGCAACTGGCCGACGCCGCGCGCTGGGCCCCTTCGGCCAGCAACAAGCAGCCCTGGCACTTTGCCTATGCGCTGCGCGGCGATGCGAACTGGCAGGCCTTCAGCACCATCCCCAACGAGTTCAACCGCCGCTGGTGCCTGGAGGCGGGCGCGCTGATCGTGCTGATGTCCGACCGCCAGGCCTCGCCCGGCAAGCACAGCTTCGACGCGGGCTGCGCCTGGGGCTACCTGGCGCTGGAGGCCCATGCCATGGGCCTGGCCACGCACGCCATGGGCGGCTTCTCGGCCGAGGCCGCACGCGAGGTGCTGCGCCTGCCCGAGCACCTGGAGCCCGAGGTGGTGATCGCCGTGGGCTGGCGCGGCGATGCAGCCGCCCTGCCCGACGATCTGCGCGAGCGCGAGGTGCCCACGCCGCGCAAGCCGCTGGCTGAAGTGCTGAGCGCCGGCCCCGTGGCCACGGGCGGCTGACGGCGGGTTCCAAGTCCTACGCCGCTTTGCGGGGATGCCCCGGATGGCCGCTCCAGGCCCCGGGGCTACACTGGCCCACAGGCCTGCGGCGCAGCAGGCGTCCATGACCCAAGGAGTTGCCATGACACCATCCTCCAGCCCCAACCTCGACAAGCTGCGCAACATCGTCCAGAAGTTCGGCGCCAGCTCCTTCACCACGGACCAGGTGGCCAGCGAATACGACGACGCCCCGGCCACGGCGGAAAGCATCGAGCAGTTCGACGCCCTGCTGCAGCGCCATGCAGCCGTGCTGGGCATCCATTCCGTCCCCGGCAGCGGCGGCCAGGGCCACGGCGCCACCGTCTGGCAGCCGGCCTGAGCACCGAAACCACGCAGGGCACTGCGCCGCTACACTCGCTGCGGCCGGCACTTTGCCGGCGCGCGGTTTCCTTTTGATGTCCTCACTCTCCCCCCATACCTGGCTGCAGCTGTCCGTGGCAGCCAGTGCCTTGCTGGTGCTCGCCTCCATCGGCTGGGTCTGGCACGGCACGCGCGCCCTGCCCGCGGATTCGCGCGATGGCCGCAGCGCCCGGCGCATGGCGGCCCTGTTCGCCCTGGGCGCCCTGGCCTGGCTGGCCTACGGCCTGTACACGGGCTATGCCGCGCTGTGGAAGGCAGACGCGCTGATGCTGTTCGCCCAGCAAGGCGCGCTGCTGCGCCTGCCGCTGCTGATCGGCGGACTGGCCTGGGTGGCCGCGCTGCTGGTCACGCGCGTGCTGCGCATGCTGGGCCGGGCCGGATCGGCATGAGCCGGCGCAGACCCCCCCGGCGCTGAGCGCTCAGGGCGCCGCCACCTCCTTGGGCAGCACATAGGCACGCACGCTGTCGCCAGCCTTGGTGCCAGTCGAACCATGACCACCCGCCACCACCACCAGGTACTGGCGCTGGTCCGTGCCCAGGTAGGTCATGGGCGTGGCCTGGCCGCCTGCGGGCAGGCGGTCCTGCCAGAGCTGGCGGCCGCTGTCCACGTCGTAGGCGCGTACATAGTTGTCCAGAGCCCCCGAGTAGAAGGCCACGCCGCCAGCGGTCACCACCGGGCCGCCAATGCCGGGCACGCCCATGCGAAAGCCCAGCGGCAGCGGGCTCAGGTCACGCGGCGTGCCGTTGCGGCGCTGCCAGACGATCTGGCCCGTGCGCAGGTCGGCACCCGCCACAAAGCCCCAGGGCGGCGCCTGGCAGGGAATGCCCAGCGGCGAGACAAAGGGCTTGAGCCGCACCGCAAACGGTGCGCCGAAGTTTTCGTTGAGCGCGGGCAGGCCGTCCTTGGGCGGGCCGCCATCCTGCACCAGCAGCGAGGTATCGTCCGCACGCGGCACCAGGGTGGAGACGAAGGCCAGCCGCGTGGGCGTGGCAAACACCACCTGCCGGCGCGGGTCCACGGCCACGCCACCCCAGTTGAAGACGCCGAAGTTGCCCGGATAGATCAGCGAGCCCTGCTCCGAGGGCGGCGTGAAGCGCCCCTCGTAGCGCAGGCGGCGAAAGGCCAGCCGGCACCACAGTTGCTCGAAGGGGCTGGCGCCCCACATGTCGCGCTCGGTGAGGGCCGGGGGGTTGAAGCTCAGCTGCGAATGCGGCTGCGTGGGCGCCGTGCGGTCGCCGCGTGCCGCGCCCTGCGGCGCAGCCACCTCGGTAACGGGCAGCAGCGGCTGGCCCGTGCGCCGGTCCAGCACGAACAGCTCGCCCTGCTTGGTGGGCTGCACCAGGGCGGGCACGCTGTGGCCGCCGATCTCCAGGTCGATCAGGCTGGGCTGCGAGGGTACGTCGTAGTCCCAGAGATCGTGGTGCACGGTCTGGAACACCCAGCGCACGGCGCCCGTGGCGATGTCCAGCGCCACCACGGAGGACGAATACCGCTCGGCCTCGGCACTGCGCCGCCCGCCCCATTGGTCGGGCGGCGCATTGCCCATGGGCACGAAGACGAGGCCCAGCGTCTCGTCCACGCTGGAGATGGACCAGCTGTTGGGCGAGCTGGGCACATAGGTCTGTCCTTCGGGCAGCGGCGTGCTGGTCGCTGGCCGCCCCGGGTCCCAGGCCCACAGCAGCGCGCCCGAGCGGATATCGAAGGCGCGGATCACGCCCGAGGGCTCGCGCGTGGAATGGTTGTCCAGCACCGTGCCGCCCACGATGATGCGGTCGCGCGCCACCACCACCGGCGAGGTCGAGTAGTACGAGCCCGGCTTGCGCTCGGGCATGCCCTGCCAGAGGTCGATCTGGCCCTGGCCGCCCGCCACGTTGCCGCAGGTCTGGCCGTCGGCGGGATTGAGGGCGACCACCTTGCCGTCGGCCGTGGCCATGAACAGCTTGGCGGTACAGCGGCCATCATCGGAGGAAGGAGCCGGGGAGACCGAGGAAGCCGGATCAGCCTGTACCGCCTGTGCCGCCTGTGCGCCGGCCTTCCTTGCAGCCGGCGCCACCGCCGAATGCGTCTGCCCTGCCGCCGCATCGAACTGCGCGGCCGCCTGCGCCGACTGGTAGGACAGGCCCCGGCAGGTCAGGTGCTGCAGCGCCAGCCCCTTGGGCATGGGCAGGTCGCGCCGCCACAGCTGCTTGCCCGTGGTGGCATCGAGCGCAATCACCGACTGGTGGGGCGTGCACAAGAACAGGCGCTCGCCGATCTTCAGCGGCGTGACCTCGAACGTGGTTTCTTCGGGATCGCCGGGCTTGCCGCGCACATCGCCCGTGCGGAACTCCCAGGCCAATTGCAGCAGCCGCACGTTGTGCGGGCCGATCTGGCGCAGCGGCGAATAGCGCTGGCCCGCTCCGGTGCGGCCGTAGGCATGCCATTCGCCATCGGGCACGGCATCGGTGGCATCGCCCTGCAGCACCGGCGGGCTGCGCAGGCCGCCGGCCTCGGAGGCCACCATGGACATGTTCTGCACGGCCGTGACCTGGCCGTCGGCAGGCAGGTCCGACGCAGCGGCGGCCGCCCCCGCAAACTGGCCCTGGGTTTCATGGGCATCGCGCTGGCGCCCGAAGGACAGGCCCGCAAGAATGGCCGTGCCCAGCACCACCAGCGCCAGCGCCGCATGGGCCGGGGCCAGGCCCCGGTTCTGGCCCATGTCGGGCTCATGGCGCAGCGCACGCACCGACCAGGGCAGCACCAGCAGCAGGCCCATCAACCAGGGCAGCCCCAGGCGCACCGCCAGCGGCCACCAGTCCAGCCCTATCTCCCAGACCGCCCACAGCGCGGTGCCCAGCAGCCACAGCGCAAACAGCCACAGCGCCATGGCCGAACGGCGCGCCACGCCCCACCCCACCACCAGCAGCAGCAGGCCGGCGATCACGTAGTAGCCGCTGCCGCCGGCCAGCAGGAGCTGGGCGCCGCCCCAGGACAGCCAGGCCCCGGCTGCCCACAGCAGCAAGGCCATCAACCAACGCCACACCGTCATGCTGCCTCCCTTGATGTCAGCCCGCAGACTCGATGCGCAAAGCCTAGCCCTGCATGCGGGCGCCGCATGCAGGACGAATTCGACTCAGCAAGCGTGCAACGAGAAGGAGGAAGGAAAGGAGGGGCAGGAAGGAGAAAGAACGCGGCGGCGGGCGCGGCGTTGGGCCAGCCTCAGCGGCGTGCGCTCGCAGCCCACAACTGGCGCAGCTGCTGCAGCTCGGCATCGAAGCGCTCCTGGATGCGGCGCTTTTCCTGGTCCTGCTGCTGGACGAAGCGCTGCTGCTCCTCCTGCGAGGCCGTGTTCTCGTCGAGCTGGCGGCGCAGCGATGCCGGCGCCTTGGCGGGGTCTTTCCTGTAGAACTCCATCTCGGCATTCAGGGCCGTGCGCCGCGTCTGCAGTTCCTGCTGGCGCTGGCGCGCCACGGAGATGACCTGATCGACCTGGGAGATGGCCTCGGCACGCTCGGCATCGTGGGCGGCCTGGTTGGGGTAGCGCGTGATCAACGCCTTGTCGCGCGAGCGCTCCTCGCGCATGCGGCGCTGCTCTGCCTGGTCGCGGCGGCGCTGGGCGTCCAGCTCGGCACGTTCGTTGTCGGTCAGCGTGGGGCCCACGCGGCGCAGCTCCACGCCGGAGTTGCCCAGCACGCGCTGGTCGCGGTCCACGCATTCGGCAATCGGGCGGTCGGCCGTCAGGCGGCGGCCACGGGCGTCGGTGCATGAATAGATGCCCGGCCCCAGGGGCATATCCTGGGCGGGCACGGCGCAGCCCAGCGTGGCCAAGCCCATGGCACACAGCAAGGATCGTGCATGCATCGCCCGCTTCATCAACCGCTCACCCCTTGTCGTTGACTCCATAACGCTGGCGGTAGGCCAGCACGCGCTCATGGTGGCCGCTGCCTGCGCTGCCACCTTGAATCTCAAGATAAAGCAATAAGTCTGCCAGTTTTGCAATAGTGCAGACCTGCATGCCCAGCTGGTTGCGCACGTACTGCACGGCGCTGTGGGGCACGTCCTGGCCATTTTCCGTGGCCATTTCCTGGCGGTCCAGCGCGATGGCCACGGCATGCGGCGTGGCACCGGCGGCGCGGATGATGGCGATGGACTCGCGCGCGGCCGTGCCGGCGCTCATCACGTCGTCCACGATCAGCACGCGGCCCTTGAGCGGCGCGCCCACCAGGGTGCCACCCTCGCCGTGGTCCTTGGCTTCCTTGCGGTTGTACGCAAAGGGCTTGTTGATGCCCATGCGGGCCAGCTCCACCGCCACGGTGGCCGCCAGCGGGATGCCCTTGTAGGCCGGGCCGAAGATCATGTCGAACTCGATGCCGCTGGCCGCGATGGCTTTTGCATAGAATTCGGCGAGACGGCCCATCTTGCCGCCGTCATCGAACAGGCCGGCATTGAAGAAGTACGGGCTCATGCGCCCGGCCTTGGTCTTGAACTCGCCGAAACGCAGCACCCCTGCGTCAACGGCGAATTGCACAAATTCCTGCGCCAGACGGCCTGCGTCCTCGGCCTGCAGATTACTCACCACCATGGATTCATCCTTGTTCAAATTGACCAGCCTCAACCTCAACGGCATCCGCTCGGCCTCGACCAAGGGCGTCGAAGCCTGGATCGAGGCCACTGCGCCGGATTGTATTTGCGTGCAGGAAATCAAGGCCCAGGCCGCCGACATGACCGGACGCTTCGAGCTGCTGGCCGGCCTGCGCGGCCACTTCCACTACGCCGAGAAAAAGGGCTACTCGGGCGTGGGCGTCTACAGCCGCCACGAGCCCAGCGACGTCGTGGTCGGCTTCGGCTCGCACGAATTCGACGCCGAGGGCCGCTACGTGGAGGCGCGCTTCGACACGCCATCGCGCAAGCTGTCCATCATCAGCGCCTACTTTCCCAGCGGCAGCTCCGGCGAACTGCGCCAGACGGCCAAGTTCCGCTTCCTGGCCGAAATGCATGCCCACCTGATGCGCATGAAGGGCGAACGCGAGTTCATCCTCTGCGGCGACATCAACATCGCCCACCAGCAGATCGACCTCAAGAACTGGCGCAGCAACCAGAAAAACAGCGGTTTCACGCCCGAGGAACGCGAGTGGATGACAAAATTGTTGAACAAAACTGAGCCGACTGGCGGCCTGGTGGACGTTTATCGCCTGCTCCAGCCCGACACCACCGACACCTGCTACACATGGTGGAGCAACCGCGGCCAGGCCTACGCCAACAACGTGGGATGGCGCCTGGACTACCACCTGGCCACCCCCGCTACCGCCGCGCTGGCCCGCACCGAGAACATCTACAAGGATGTGAAGTTCTCGGACCATGCGCCGGTGACCATCGGCTACGACATGAAGCTGTGAGCGCAAGGAGCGGCTCGCGCCGCCCCTTGTCCCTTGTGCCCCACGCAGCACCTCACTCCAGCGCCTTGCCCATGTCCTCCACCACCTTCTTGGCGTCGCCGAAGACCATCATGGTCTTGTCCATGTAGAACAGCTCGTTGTCCAGGCCCGCATAGCCGGCCGCCATGGAGCGCTTGTTCACGATCACCGTCTTGGCCTTGTAGGCCTCCAGGATGGGCATGCCGTAGATGGGGCTGCCCTTGACGTGCGCGGCGGGGTTCACCACGTCGTTGGCGCCCAGGATGATGGCCACGTCGGCCTGGCCGAACTCGCTGTTGATGTCCTCCATCTCGAAGACCTGGTCGTAGGGGACCTCGGCCTCGGCCAGCAGCACGTTCATGTGGCCGGGCATGCGGCCGGCCACCGGGTGGATGGCGTACTTCACCGTCACGCCCCGTTCGGTGAGCTTGTCGGCCAGCTCCTTGACCGCGTGCTGGGCACGCGCCACGGCCAGGCCGTAGCCGGGCACGATGACCACGGTCTCGGCATTGCCCAGGACGAAGGCCGCATCGTCGGCGCTGCCGCTTTTCACGTTGCGCTGCTGCTGGGAGCCTGCGGCCGCGCTGGTGGCCTCGCCGCCGAAGCCGCCCAGTATCACGCTGAAGAACGAGCGGTTCATGGCCTTGCACATGATGTAGCTCAGGATGGCGCCCGAGCTGCCCACCAGCGAACCCGCAATGATCAGCATGCTGTTGTTCAGCGAGAAGCCGATGCCCGCCGCCGCCCAGCCCGAGTAGCTGTTGAGCATGGACACGACCACCGGCATGTCCGCGCCGCCAATCGGAATGATCAGCAGCACGCCCAGCAGCAGTCCCAGGGCGATGACCAGCACGATGTCCATCCAGCTTTGGCTGTGCCAGAAGCCGAAGACGAAGAAGGCCGCTGCCAGCCCCAGCACGGCGTTGAGCGCATGCTGGCCCTTGAACTGCACGGGCGCACCCTGGAACAGGCGGAACTTGTACTTGCCGCTGAGCTTGCCGAAGGCGATCACCGAGCCCGTGAAGGTCACGGCGCCGATGAAGGCGCCCAGCGCCAGTTCCACGCGGTTGCCGCCCGGAATGGCGCCACCCTTGGCCGTGATGGCAAAGGCCCAGGGCTCGGCCACGGCGGCCACGGCGATGAACACCGCCGCCAGGCCGATCATGCTGTGCATGAAGGCCACCAGCTCGGGCATCTTGGTCATCTCCACGCGCTGGGCCATGACCGCACCGGCCGTGCCGCCGACCAGCAGGCCCAGCAGCACCCAGCCCAGGCCCAATGCATTGCCGCCGGCCAGCTGCACGATGAGCGCTGCCGTGGTCAGCACGGCGATCACCATGCCGGCCATGCCGAACAGGTTGCCCCGTATGGACGTGGTGGGATGCGACAGCCCCTTGAGCGCCTGGATGAAGCAGACGCTGGCCACCAGGTAGAGCAATGTGACGAGGTTCATGCTCATGACTGGCCCTCCGCCTTGGCATCCTTGCCGTCCTTGGCCGGAGCGCTCTTGCGCTCTTTCTTGCGGAACATCTCCAGCATGCGCCGCGTGACCAGGAAGCCGCCGAACACGTTGACCGCGGCCAGCGCCACGGCCAGCACGCCCATGGTCTTGCCCAGGCCCGTTTCCGTGAGCGCCGCCGCCAGCATGGCGCCGACGATGACGATGGCCGAGATGGCATTGGTCACCGCCATCAGCGGCGTGTGCAGCGCGGGCGTGACGGTCCACACCACGTGGTAGCCCACGTAGATGGCCAGCACGAAGATGATGAGATGGATGATGGTGGGGGATACGGCTTCCATGTCATTTCCTCCGCTGTGCTGCAAGCTGGCCTTCATGGGCCATCAGGCACGCGGCCACGATGTCGTCCTCCATGTCCACATGCAGGGCGCCATCCTTGTTGATGATGAGCTTGAGAAAATCGAGCACATTGCGTGCATACAGGGCCGAGGCATCGGCCGCCACCATGGCGGGCAGGTTGGTCAGGCCCACGATGGTCACGCCATGCGTGACCACGGTCATGCCGGCCTGGGTCAGCGGGCAGTTGCCGCCACGCTCGGCCGCCAGGTCCACGATGACGGCGCCTGGCTTCATGGCCTGCACCATCTCGGCCGTGACCAGCACGGGCGCGGGCCGGCCCGGGATCAGCGCCGTGGTGATGACCACGTCGGCCTGGGCCACGCGCTTGGCGACCTCGGCCTTTTGCCGGTCCAGCCAGCTTTGCGGCATGGGGCGGGCGTAGCCGCCCACGCCTTCGGCGGCCTCCTTTTCCTCGGCGGTCTCGTAGGGCACGTCGATGAACTTGCCGCCCAGGGATTCGACCTGCTCACGCACGCTGGGCCGCACATCGCTGGCCTCGATCACGGCGCCCAGGCGCTTGGCCGTGGCAATGGCCTGCAGGCCGGCCACGCCCACGCCCAGCACCACGACGCGCGCGGCCTTCACCGTGCCGGCCGCCGTCATCAGCATGGGAAAGAAGCGCTGGTACTGGTTGGCCGCAATCATCACGGCCTTGTAGCCGGCGATATTGGCCTGGCTGGACAGCACGTCCATGCTCTGCGCACGCGTGGTGCGCGGAGCCGCCTCCAGCGCATAGGCCGTGATGCCCGCATCGGCCAGGCGCTGCAGGCCTGCGGGCTGGAAGGGGTCCAGCATGCCGACCAGCGTTGCGCCCTTGCGGACCAGGGGCAGCTCATCCTCCGAAGGAATGCGCACCTTGAGCACAAGATCGGCGCCCAGGGCGCCTGCCGCATCGACGATCTCGGCGCCCGCTGCCTCGTACAAGGCATCGGGCACGCTGGCCGCCACTCCCGCTCCCGACTGCACGCGCAGCACATGGCCTTGCGCACGCAGCTTCTTGACGGTCTCGGGGGTCGCGGCCACCCGGGTTTCTCCTGCCATGGTCTCGGCAGGCACGCCAATCAACATACCGGTTCTCCCTCGCGTGATGCCGGTACCCGCCCTGCGCTGCATTGCGCAGGCGGCGGCCCGGCCCATCCTCGAAAAAATCCTTGCGCGCCTGCATGACGGCAGGCTGGCTTGGCGGCACGGCTAGCTTGTATCACGGCCGCGTGGCGGCAGCCACGGGGTCTGCCCGCGAGGATGTCGCCTGTCCGTCACAAGACGCCGGATTGCCGCGAAATGACAGCCACATTAAATGATCGCCATCCACGTCCTGGCGCACCGCTGCCGTGTCCCAATGCACCTTTGAGCGACTGCAGCGGCGCAGCCGCGCAGTGCGAAGGAAGGCACCATGGGACTCTTGCAAAGACTG
The DNA here is from genome assembly GCF_000799035.1 of Delftia sp. ZNC0008. NCBI lineage: Bacteria > Pseudomonadati > Pseudomonadota > Betaproteobacteria > Burkholderiales > Comamonadaceae > Delftia > Delftia sp. ZNC0008. The sequence goes on along the minus strand of NZ_JTKZ01000058.1, from coordinate 8,746 downwards.
TTCGGACAACACACGCGCGGCGGCCATCACGGCGGCAATATCGGCGTCCATATCGGCGGGCATCACGCTGGCGGCGCATACCCGCCTGCGGCCGTGGCGGCGGTCTGCCCCGGCTGCCATGCATCGATTGCCTCCAGCTCGCGCTTTTGCCCGCAGTGCGGCGGCGCGGTGCTGCCGCAGGCCTGCAGGAGCTGCAACGCCAGCCATCCGGCCGGCGCGCGGTTCTGCGGGCAATGCGGCCAGCCGACCACCTGACGGCGCAAGCGGGGGAGGCCCTGCGCTGCCATCAGGGGAAGGAGCGGGAATAATGGGCGCTTTCGCCAGAAGCACCCACGCCGCCCATGCTCCAGTACCACACCATCCCCGTCACCGCCTTCCAGCAGAACTGCTCGCTGGTCTGGTGCGACCAGACCATGGAAGCCGCCGTCATCGACCCGGGCGGCGACCTGGAGCAGATCGGCTGGGAGATAGATCGCCTGGGCCTGGCGCTCAAGGCCATCTGGCTCACGCACGCCCACATAGACCACGCGGGCGGCACGCGCGAGCTGGCCGATGCACAGCAGCTGCCCATCATCGGCCCCCATCCCGGAGACCAGTTCTGGATCGATGCCCTGCCCCAGCAGGGCGCCATGTTCGGCTTCCCGCATTCGGACCCCTTCACGCCCACGCGCTGGCTGCACGATGGCGACACGGTGAGCATCGGCCAGGAAACGCTGCAGGTGCGCCACTGCCCCGGCCATACGCCCGGCCACGTGGTGTTCCATGCGCCGCAGATCGACCGCGCCTTCGTGGGCGACGTGCTGTTCGCGGGCAGCATCGGCCGCACCGACTTTCCCCAGGGCAACCACCAGCAGCTGATCGACAGCATCGTCCAGCGCCTGTGGCCCATGGGCGACCAGACCGTGTTCATCCCGGGCCACGGCCCCGAAAGCAGCTTCGGCCGCGAGCGCAAGAGCAACCCCTACGTGGGCGGGACCTGAGTCTGCAGCTGCCTCAGCCCAGCACCTCGATCCACCGATAGCCCAGACGCACGCTGCCGCCCGCCTGCAGCTTGCGCAGCTCCTCGTTCACGCGCTGGCGCGAGGCGCCCACCACATGCGACAGATCTCCCTGCGATATGCGCAGCAGGGTGCGGCCGCCGGGCAGGGGCTGGCCGTTCTCTGCCGCCAGCACCTGCAAGGTGGCCCAGACCCGGGCATGCAGCGTGTCCTCCGAACTGATGAAGATGGTGTCCAGCAGCCCGTTCACGCGCAGGCTCAGCAGGCGCGCCACAGCCAGGCATGCGGGCGCATCGCGCTCCAGGAAGTCCAGCAGCGGCTGGCGCGGCAGGACCAGCACCTCGACATCGCCATCGGCCACCAGGTCCACGGGCACGGGCGCATTGCCCAGCACCGAGCTGATGCCGGTGATCTCCCCGGCCTCCAGCCAGCGCGTCATGCGCTCGGTGCCGCCCACGGTGAAGGCCACGACACGAAAGCGCCCTGACAGCAGCACCAGCGCATGGTCGGCCGCATCGCCGCGCTTTTGCACGAACTGTCCATCGCGGTAGCGGCGCCTGGAGCCTATGGCCCGCAGCCCGCGTGCCGATGCGGCCGGCAATTCGGCCAGCAGGTCCACGCGATAGCGCTCGCTGCGCGCCTGCGCCAAAGAGGTGTTGGGGGAACCGAGCTTGGTGTTCACCCGATCATTGTCCCTTTCGCGGCAATTGGCGCATAGCACCGTCCTTGTAATCGGCCCCATACCCACACGTATGGAGCCCGCCCCATGATCCGCACCACGCTCGCCCTGGTATTCGCCTTCGTGTTCGCCCTGCTCTCGACCCAGGCAGCCCTTGCACAGACGCCCACGCTGCGCATCCAGGACTACCCCGGCATCGGCAACTTCCTGGTGCGCGTGGCCAACGCACGGGGACTGTGCGAGAAGCACGGCATACGCTGCGAACTGCGCCCCATCCCGCAGGCGCCGCTGGCGCTGCAGACCTTGCTGGCCGGTGACCTCGAAGTGGCGTTTACGCCGCCCGAGGTGCTGCTTCAGGCGGTCAACAAGGGCGCCGACCTCAAGGTGATCGGCAGCGGCGCCAGCGCACCGACGTTCTTCCTCATGGCCTCGTCGGCCCTGCCCATGGCGCATGCCGCCCAGGGCTATCCCGCCGTGATGCAGGACTTCAAGGGCCGGCGCATCGGCGTGACGGCGCGCGGCAGCGCGGCCGAATTCCAGCTCGTGAGCCTGCTGCAGGGCGCCGGCATGAAGGCGGACGACGTCACCATCGTCGCCGTGGGATCGCCCAACACCGCCTTTCCGGCGATTGCGCAAAGGCAGGTCGATGGCCTGATGCTGTTCTCGCCCATGGACGGCTTTTGCGAGGTCAGCCAGGCCTGCCGCATCGTCGTCGATCCGCGCAGGGGCCAGGGTCCGGCCGATGTGGTGGACACCAACGGCGCCGGCGTGCTGCAGGTGGTGCGCGCCGACTTCCTGCGCAAGAACGCCCAGGCCGTGGAGGGCTTGCGCCGCGCCATGAACGAGGCGGCCGACTATGCCCGCGAACCGGCCCATTTCGATGCATTGCTCAAAGTCGCGCAGGACAGCTTCCGCATCAACACGACCGGCGGCGAACGGATCCTGGAAGTGGCGCTGCGCAACGCCATTCCTTCCATGCAGTTTGCGGTGGACCCCAAGGCCCTGCAGCATGCCGCGCGCTACCTGCAGCGCACGGGGCAGATCAGCCGGCTGATCGACACCGCGCCCCTGCTGGCGCAGTGAAGGGGGCGCTCGCCATGACTTCCAATGGATCGCAACTGCCGCCGCAGGCCATTGCCGCCGACGGCCTGCACCTGAGCTTCGACGGCCGCACGCAGGTGCTGGACAACATTGCGCTGCAGGTGGCCGAGGGCGAATTCGTCTCGCTGGTCGGGCCCAGCGGCTGCGGCAAGACCAGCCTGCTCAACCTCTGCGCAGGCCTGGTGGCCCACACCGGCGCCGGCACGCTGCGCGTGCTGGGCGAGGCACCGCGCCTGGGCAGTTCCCGCGTGGGCTACATGCTGGCGCGCGACAGCCTGCTGCCCTGGTGCACGGCGCTGGAGAACGCCGCCTTCGGCGCGCGCGTGCGCGGCGTCGGCACGGCCGACAGCACGGAGCGCGCACTGCGCATGCTGCAGGAGGTGGGCCTGGCCGACCATGCGCAGGCCCTGCCCAAGGCCTTGTCCCACGGCATGCGCCAGCGCACGGCGCTGGCGCGCACCTTTGCGCTGGACGCGCAGCTGCTGCTGATGGACGAGCCCTTCGGCGCCCTGGACGCGCAGACCAAGCTGCAGCTGCAGGACCTGCTGCTGCGCCTGTGCCAGCAGCACCGCCACAGCGTGCTGTTCGTGACCCACGACCTGGCCGAGGCCGTGGCCGTCTCCGACCGCGTGGTGGTGATGTCCTCGCGCCCGGGCCGCATCATCGCCGACCTGCCCATAGACCTGCCGCGCCCGCGCTCCATCCGCGACCTGCAGAAGTCGCCGCGCTTCCATGAACTCTATGCGGCCCTGTGGTCGCAGCTCGAATCGGGATGGGTGCACCATGAAGGCTGACCGTCTGCAATGGCTGGCGCTGCATGCGCTGTTCATCTGTCTCGTGCTGGGACTGGCCGAATGGGCCGCCGCGCGCCGCTGGCTGGACCCCACCTTCTTCGGCCAGCCCAGCGGCGTGGCCGCCTATCTCTGGAACCATGCGGGCACGGCCCGGTTCTGGTCCGACCTGGGCTGGACGCTGGCGGCCGTGGCCTGCTCCTTCGTGCTGGGCAGCGTGGCCGCCTTCGCCACGGGGCTGGCCTTCGTGCGCTGGCCGGCCATCGAGCGCTTTGCCGAGCCCTACTTCAACGCGCTGAACGTGATGCCGCGCATCGCGCTGGCGCCGCTGTTCATCCTGTGGTTCGGGCTGGGGCTGGGCAGCAAGATCGCCGTGGGCTGCTCGCTGACCTTCTTCATCGTGCTGTCGGCCACGGTGGCAGGCATGCGGGGCGTCAGCCAGGACCACGTCACGCTGTGCCGCACCCTGGGCGCCAGCGCCGCCACCACCTTCTTCGAGGTCACGCTGCCCGGCGCCGTCCCGGTGATCTTCTCGGGCCTGCGCCTGGGATTGATCTATGCCCTGCTGGGCGTGGTGGGCACCGAGATCATCGCCAGCGAAAAGGGCCTGGGCCAGACCCTGGCCTACCTGGGCTCCACCTTCGACATCAATGGCGTCATGGCGCTGCTGCTGGTGCTGGCCCTGCTGGGCGTGGGCATGGTGCGCTTCATGTCCTGGGCCGAGAGGCGGCTGCTGCACTGGCAGTGAGCCCGCCAGCCCTCTCTCTCCACCTTCCTTCCTCTTCCTCCCCTTCCATCCGTTCCTCCAAGGAGTACCCCATGGCCAATGCCGCCCCCATGCAGCTGATCGACATCGACGCCCGCTACCACCACATCCGCCCCGTGCCGCGCATGCCCAACTTCGCGGCCTGGATCGAGGGCGTGGACCTGACCCGGCCCCTGTCCCCCGAGGTGCAGGCGGAACTGCGACAGGCCCTGTACGACTTCGAGGTCATCTTCTTCCGGCCACAGGCCATCACGGCCGAGCAGCATGTGGCGCTGGCGCAGGTGTTCGGCCCGCTGTCCAAGGGCTCGTACTTCGAGCGCAAGAGCGGCATGCCCGACGTGGAGATGATCATCTCCGACAAGGACCGCCCGCCCGCCATAGACAACTGGCACACCGACATCAGCTGGAAGCAGCAGCCGCCGCTGGGCACCGTGATCCAGATCGTGACCACGCCGCCGGCCGGCGGCAACACCTGCTGGACCAGCACCAGCAAGGCCTATGACTGGCTCTCGCCCGGCATGCAGCAGTACCTGGAAGGCCTGCAGGCGGTCCATACCTGGGAGGAATCGGGCTTCCGGGAATACCTGGGCCGCAAGGGCGAGGAGGCGCTGTTCGAGGCACTGCGCCAATTCAAGCCCGTGACGCATCCCGTGGTGCGCACCAACCCCGATTCAGGCCGCAAGTGCATCTTCGTCAATGCCGATTTCACGCGCCACATCACGGGCGTGGACCGGCACGAGGCGCGCGGCGTGCTCGCCTTCCTGCTGGACTGGCTGAAGAAGCCGGAGTTCATGGTGCATCATCAATGGGACGCGGGCGGCATCGCCATCTGGGACAACCGCAGCACGCAGCACTATGCTGTGGCCGACTACTGGCCCCACTACCGCGTGAACCAGCGCGTCACCTTCGATACCCCTTCCACCCAATGACAACGAGACACGGAGACAGCTTCATGAGCACGCAAGAGCACCTGCAGTTCTATATCGACGGCCAATGGGTTCCCCCGGCCGTGCCGCGCACGCTGGATGTGATCAATCCGTCCACCGAGGAGGTGGCGGCCCGCATCAGCATGGGCTCGGCCGCCGATGTCGATGCAGCCGTGGCCGCCGCACGCCGCGCGTTCGACGGCTTCTCGCAGACCACGCGCGACGAGCGGCTGGCCCTGCTGGACAAGGTGCTGGCGGTCTACATGCGCCGCATCGACGAGGTGGCGCAGACCATCTCGCTGGAGATGGGCGCGCCGCTGTGGCTGTCGCGCGCGGCCCAGGCCACGGTGGGCGCGGGGCACCTGAAGCAGACCCTGCAGGTGCTCAGGGACTTCGAGTTCGAGAGCGTGCGCGGCACCACCGGCATCGTGCATGAGCCCGTGGGCGTGGTGGGCATGATCACGCCCTGGAACTGGCCCATCAACCAGATCATGTGCAAGGTGGCACCGGCCCTGGCGGCGGGCTGCACCATGGTGCTCAAGCCCTCGGAGATCGCGCCGCTGAACGCCATCCTGGTGGCCGAGATCCTGCACGAAGCGGGCGTGCCGGCCGGCGTGTTCAACCTGGTCAACGGCGACGGCCCCTCGGTGGGCGAGGCCATGTCCGTGCACCCCGGCATCGACATGATGACCTTCACCGGCTCCACCCGCGCGGGCATTGCCGTGGCCAAGGCCTCGGCCGATACCGTCAAGCGCGTGACCCAGGAGCTGGGCGGCAAGTCGGCCAACATCGTGCTGAACGACGCAGACATTGAAAAGGCCGTGACCCAGGGCGTGAACGCCTGCTTCACCAACTCCGGCCAGAGCTGCAACGCGCCCACGCGCATGTTCGTGCCGCGCGCCCTGCATGCGCGCGCAGTGGCCGCGGCCAAGGCCGCTGCCGAAGGCATGAAGGTGGGCGATGCACTGGCCGACACGGGCGCCATGCACATGGGCCCCGTGGTCAGCGAGGCGCAGTTCCGCAAGATCCAGGGCCTGATCGAGGCCGGCATCGCCGAAGGCGCCACCCTGGTGGCCGGCGGCACGGGCCGCCCCGAGGGCCTTGCGCGCGGCTACTTCGTGCGGCCCACGGTGTTTGCCGACGTGCGCAACGACATGACCATTGCACGCGAGGAGATCTTCGGCCCCGTGCTGGTCATCCTGCCCTACGACACGGAGGAGGAGGCCATCGCCCAGGCCAACGACACGCCCTACGGCCTGTCGGGCTATGTGCAGTCCGGCAGCCTGGAGCGCGCGCGCCGCGTGGCCTCGCGCCTGCGCACCGGCATGGTCCACCTCAATGGGGCGGGACCGGACTTCGGCGCGCCGTTCGGCGGCTACAAGCAGTCAGGCACGGGCCGGGAATGGGGCGAGCATGGCTTCAAGGAGTACCTTGAAGTCAAGGCCGTCATGGGCTACCAACCAAAGCAAAAAGCCGCCGCCTGAAGGCGGCTGCCTACCCGCGCCGTGCGGCCTCGTAGAGGCCTTCCACGCGCGGGATGTTGCGCTCCAGCTCGCGGATGCGCTCGGGGCCTGCGGGGTGGGTGGACAGGAATTCCAGGCCGCCACGGTCGCCCGTGGCCTGGCCCATCTTGCGCCACAGCGAGACCGAGGCCTGGGGGTTGTAGCCGGCGCGCGCGGCCAGTTCCAGGCCCACGAGGTCGGCCTCGCTCTCGTCGCCCCGGCTGAATTTCAGCGACAGCAGCTGGCCGCCCAGGCGGGCCGCCGCATTGCCCAGGTCGCCCAGGCCCAGCAATTGGGCGCCCAGCGAAATGCCGATGCTGGTGGCCTGGTTCTTGGCCAGTTGCTCGCGCGAGTGCTCGCGCAGCGCATGGGCCATTTCGTGGCCCATGATCATGGCGATCTCGTCGTCGGTCAGCTGCAGCTGGTCGATGATGCCGGTGTAGAAGGCGATCTTGCCGCCCGGCATGCAAAAGGCATTGATCTCCTTGCTGCCGATCAGATTCACCTCCCAGCGCCAGGCATTGGCACGCGGGTTCCATTGGGCGGTGTAGGGGATCAGCCGCCGGGCAATGGCGCGCAGCCGCTGCAGCTGCGGGTTGCTGTCGCCAGCCAGTGCGCCCTGGGCGCGGGCCTTGGCCAGCAGTTGCTGGTACTGGTCGGTGGCGGCGCCTTCCAGCGTCTCGGCCGGCACCAGCTTGCGCAGGCCCGAGGCACCGCCCACCTGCACCTGTGCCGCCACCGGCGCCGTGGCCAGGCCCATGGCCGCCGCGCTGCCGGCCAGCAAGAAACCGCGACGCGCGCGCCAGGGCGCGCAGGCACAGCCCCAGGCGGACGGGGCACAGGATTCGGAAGAGAGATGGGATGGCTGCTGCATGCCGCCAAGTCTAGCGGCCATGCATGCCTGCAACATGCGGAGAACAGCGCATCGTGAAGAGCGGCGCCGGCCTACAAAGAGTCACGCCATCTGCGCGGCCATCACGGCCCGCTGCGAGCGCATCTCGGCGCCGATCACCAGCATCAGCCCCGCCAGCACGGCCAGCAGCCCCAGCCACGATTGCAGCGGCTGCCGCTCGCCCACGACCCACACCGCCAGCACGAAGGCCGCCACGGGCTCGATCAGGCTCAGCGTCACGCCCGTGGGGCCGGAGATGCTGCGCAGCCCGATGGAAAACAGCATGTGCGCCAGGCCCGACACCACCACGCCCAGGTAGACCACCACCAGCACGGCCGCCAGGCTCCACTGCGGCAGGCCGCTTTGCACCAGCGCAATCGGCACCGCCATGCAGGCCGCCCCGGTGAACACATAGAAATTCACCACGCGCGGCGACAGGTGGGTGACCAGGCGCTTGTTGATCAGCGCATAGCCCGCGTACGACAGCCCCGCCAGCAGGCACAGGGCCAGGCCGCTCCAGGACAGCGTGGCGCCGCCCCGGGCCATCACCATGGCCGCGCCTCCCGCCACGCTCACCAGCGTGCCGGCCCACCACAGGGCCGACAGGGGCGCGCGCAGCACCAGCGCCTGCATCAGCCCGGCCCAGATGGGGCCGCTGCCAATGGCCACGGCCGTGCCCACGGCCACGCCCGTGAGCGTCACGCCCTCGTAGAAGAAGATGCTGTAGCCGCCGATTCCCATGGAAGCCAGCAGAAACCAGGCCGGGCGCAGTCCCAGGTGCACCGGGTTGGGCAGCAGCGGCTGGACGGGTGCCCCGCCCTGCACGGCCCGCCCGCGCAGCCTCCAATGGGAAACCGCCAGCAGCACGCCCAGAAACAGGCTGGAAACCGCCAGCTGCGCGGCGCCCACCCAGAACGGCGACAGCCCGCCTGCGCCCAGGCTTTGCGCCGTACCCGTCGTGCCCCAGAGCACGGCGGCCACCGAAACGAAGGCGATGCCGACGGCAGAGGAAGAAGCGGAAGAATTGCGAACCATGGCGCCATGTTGCGCCGGGCGCGGCCGGGCATTTGTCGAGAAACGCTCGTAGTCCG
>NZ_JTKZ01000366.1:0-8219 GCF_000799035.1 Delftia sp. ZNC0008 | reverse complement strand
AGTCCTGTCCTTCGGCAGGACTGCAACCCCGCAGGCGGCCCGACGCAGGCGCTGACATACGGGGAGTGGGCATGGGGCGGGCCTTCGCTTCGCTCGGCCCGCTGGTTTTGATCAGCCCTCTGCTGTGAATTCCACGCGCTTGACGATGGGGCCCCATTTGGCGAGTTCGGACTGCAGCAGCGCGGCCAGTTCGGCGGGGGTGGAGGATTGGGCGTCCAGGCCGAAGGTGGCCAGGCTGTCCACCACGTCGGGCGTGGCCAGGGCCTTGCGCATGTGGCCGTTCAGGCGCTGCACGGTCTCGGCGGGGGTCTTGGCGGGCACGAAGAAGGCGAACCATTCGCTGTGCGCCATGTCCTTGTAGCCCTGCTCCACCAGCGTGGGCACCTGGGGTGCGAAGCGGCTGCGCTTGGCGCCGCTGACGCCCAGGATGCGCATCTTGCCGCCGGCCAGGTGCTGCAGCATGTCGCCCACGGGGCCGCAGACGGCGGAGACGTTGCCGCCCAGCATGTCCAGCAGCGCGGGCTGGGTGCCGCGGTAGCCGGCGTGCTTGAAGTCCACGCCGGCATGCTGGCCCAGCAGGGCGCCGATGAAGTGCGGCGTGGAGCCGGGCGCAGGCGAGCCGAAGTTGGCGCCTGCGGGGTTGGCCTTGGCCCAGGCGAAGAATTCGGGCACGGTGGTCACGCTGGCGGGCACGGCGGGGCCGACGGCAAAGCCGAAGTCGAAGATGCAGCCCACGGTGACCGGCGCCAGGTCGGCCACCGGGTCATAGGGCAGCTTCTTGTAGATGTGCGGGTAGATGGACAGCATGGACGTGGGCGTCTGCAGCAGGGTGGCGCCGTCTGCGGGCCGGCCCTTGACGTAGCTGATGGCGATCTGCCCGCCCGCGCCCGTGCGGTTTTCCACCACGGCGGTCTTGGCATAGCCCGACAGCTTGGTGCCCACGCGGCGGCAGATGGCGTCCGAGGTGCCTCCGGCCGCGAAGCCGGTGATGATGTTCAGGGTCTCGATGGGGCCCTGGGCCTGCGCCCAGGCCTGCTGGCCCAGGCTGGCCAGCAGCGCACCCGCTCCAGCGGTGCCCAGCCATTGGCGGCGGTCGATGTTCATGCGTATGTCTCCGGTTGAAATTGAAACTCTGAAAAAAAACAGTGGGGGAACAGCGGGGGAAATGCGTGCCAGCCCGGCGGCTTCAACTGTCGTCGCGCAGCCAGACCACCTGGCCCGAATGCGTGACCGCTCCCTGGTGGGCCGGGCGCACGGTGAGCGCGTATTTTTCCAGCACGCCGCCCAGCGGCGGCATCTGGCGGCGCGCGGCGGCCGATTGTTCCAGACGTGCGGCCAGTTCGGCCTCGCCGATTTCCACCGTGATGCTGCGCGCATCGGCGCGGGCGTCGATGGCGATGAGGTCGCCGTCGCGCAGTGCGGCAATGGGGCCGTTGTCGGCGGCCTCGGGACCTGCGTAGCCGATGCACAGGCCGCGCGTGGCACCAGAGAAGCGCCCATCGGTCAGCAGGGCCACCTTGTCGCCCATGCCCTGGCCATACAGCAGCGCCGTGATGCCCAGCATCTCGCGCATGCCGGGGCTGCCGCGCGGGCCTTCGTTGCGGATGACGATGACATCGCCGGCCGTGTACTGCATGGCCTGCACGGCGGCCTGGGCCTGTTCCTCGGACTCGAAGACGCGCGCGGGGCCCCGGTGTACCAGGGTCTTGAGGCCGGCCGTCTTCAGCAACGCGCCATCGGGGCAGAGGTTGCCCTTGAGCACGGTCAGGCCACCGTCGCGCGTGATGGGGTTGCCGGGCGTGCGCACCACCTCGCCATCGGGCGGCGCGGCATCGGCCAGTTCTTCGGCCAGGGTGCGGCCCGTGAAGGTGAGCGCATCGCCATGGACAAAGCCCTGCTCCATCAGCGTGCGCAGGATCACGCCGGCACCGCCGATGTAGTACACGTCGCGCGCCAGGAAGCGCCCGCCGGGGCGCAGGTCGGCGATCAGCGGCGTGCGCGCGAAGATCTCGGCCACGTCGTCCAGGTGGAAGCGGATGCCGGCCTCATGCGCGATGGCCGGCAGGTGCAGGGCGGCATTGGTCGATCCGCCCGTGGCGCTGACCACGGCGCAGGCATTCTCCAGCGCCCGGCGCGTGATGATGTCGCGCGGCAGCGGGCCGCCGCCTTCGGCGCTGGCCCACACGGCCTGCATGAGCTGGCGCGCGGCGCGGCGCATCAGCGGTGCGCGCTCGCTGAACACGGCGGGCACCATGCTGGAGCCGATGGGCGCCAGGCCCAGCGCCTCGCTCACCATGCCCATGGTGTTGGCCGTGAACTGGCCAGCGCAGGCGCCGGCCGTGGGCAGGCAGGCGCGGCTCATGGCCTCCAGGTCCTGCGCCGTGGCGGTGCCGGCCAGCACCTGGCCGATGGTCTCGTAGGTATCGACCACGTTCAGGTCGCGCCCGTGCACGCCGGGCGCCTGCCCCGGCAGGGCCGAGCCGCCATGCACGAAGACGCTGGGCACATTGCAGCGCACCATGCCCATCATCAGCCCCGGCAGGTTCTTGTCGCAGGCGCCGATGGCGAAGATGCCATCCCACTGGTGGCCGCGCACCGAAGCCTCCACGCTGTCGGCGATCAGCTCGCGCGAGACCAGCGAGAACCGCATGCCCGAATGCGCCATGGTCAGCCCGTCGCTGACCGACACCACCGGGCATTCATGCGGCGTACCGCCCCCGGCATAGATGCCGGTCTTGGCATGCTGGGCCTGGTCGCGCAGGTTGAGGTTGCAGGGGCTCATCTCCCCGCCCGTGTGGAACACGCCGATGTGCGGGCGCTCCATGTCTTCGTCGTCCTGGCCCAGGGCATGCAGGAAGCTGCGCGTGGTGGCACGGATGGTGCCGGAGCGGATCAGGGCGGAGCGAAAGGGCGTGGGCGTGGGCGTGGGCGTGGCCGCTGCCGGGCTGCTGCCGGTGGCGCCGGCTGTGGAGGTGGAGGCGGCCAGCGATGCGGAGGCGCTGGACTCGGAAAAGACGTTGTCGGGGGAGGCAGGTTTCTTGTTCATACGCGGGACGGAAAACAGCCGCCCACCATAGCGGGGTCTGCGGATTTCCCTATGAGCATTTACACCAGATCGTGTCGCCCGGGAGTCGCCCGCATACCACCCTTGTGTCGCCCCGGCTCAGAGGATGGCCTGAAGGCCTTTGTCGGCGATGACGTTGAGCAGCTTGAGCGCCGGTCCGGCGGGACGGGTTTCGCCCTGCTCCCATTTGCGCACCGTGGAAGCCGTGGTGTGCAAATGCAGCGCGAACACCGGTTGGCTGAACTTCAAAGTCTCGCGCAGCTGTTTGATGTCGGCCGCCTCGAACTCCCGCACCGGGGGAGGACAGATCGCGTCGAACTCGCGCATCGTCACCTTGTCGATGGCGCCCGCTTCGTACAGCGCAGCCAGATCGCCGCGCAGGGATTCAATGATCTTGCTCACAATGCACCTCCAACAAAACGCCTGACTGCAAGGCCGCCGACAAGGCCTGGGTGGACAGGTCCAGAAACAGCTTGCCTGCAAACCTCAAAGCCCTCTGTTCTTCCTGTGTGATGTTCGCCTTGTCGTTCTTGGTGAAACCATGCAGGAAGATGTATCGGTTGCCGATTCGTGCCGACAACAGCGTTCGATAACCCCCACTCTTGCCCGCGCCTGGACGCGCCACCCGCTTCTTGTAGAGAAAGCCCCCCAGGTCCGCGTCGATCAGCCCTCTTTCCATCTCCCTGACCGCCTTGCACAGCGCGGTATCGGGCAGTTTCTCGCTCGCCTGCCATCGGGAAAAGTCCTTGCGTTTGAGAACGCGCGCCATGCCAGCCTCCCAACTATACCCGTTACGGGTATGTATTTCACCTTCATACATATCACCACAGGGTAGAGCCTGCGAATTTGAAGTGCTGCCTCGTGCCTGCCTCATTCAAGCCCCTGTCGTTTCTCCTTGGCCTGACTGCCAGCCCGCTTGTCCGCCTTGTCGGGAAGACACGATAAAAAAAGGCCCCGGAACAAACTTCCGGGGCCTCAAAACCGATGCCCGCCCGCGCTGCAGCGGACCAGGCATCGTGCACAACAACTGCGCTGTACTCCTGAATCAATCCATCCAACGGGCCCTTCAGCGCGGCACCAGGAACGTGCTGTGCGCCTGCTTGGTAAGCGCCGGATCACCCACCGCCGTGGCGGTGATCTCCACGCCGTGCGAGCCAGGGCCGGCCGCGCCATAGGGCGCCTGCAGCCGCACCACGACCCAGCGGTCCTGGGCCGCGCCCACGTCCACCTCGGTCTCCGAAGCCACGCGCAGGCCTTCGATGCCCGAGGCCGACAGCACATAGCGCTGGTCCTGCTCCGTGGCATTGCCGATCTGCACGCGGTAGATGTTCTCGATCTGGCCGCCGGCCACGATGCGCGACAGCGTGCCCCGGTCGCGCACCACGTCCACCTTCAGCGGCGTGCGCAGCGCCAGGCTGGCCACCATGGCCGTGGAGATGGCCACCAGCGCCGTGCCGTAGATGAGCACGCGCGGGCGGAAGATGCGGCGCACCAGCTCGCTCTGGCGCCAGCCCCGGGCCATGCCGTTCTGCGTGGACAGGCGGATCAGCCCGCGCGGGTAGTGCATGCGGTCCATGACGCTGTTGCAGGCGTCGATGCACAGGCCGCAGCCGATGCACTCGTACTGCAGGCCGTCGCGTATGTCTATGCCCACCGGGCAGACCTGCACGCACAGCGTGCAGTCGATGCAGTCGCCCAGGCCCTGGGCCCGGTAGTCCACGCCCTTGTGGCGCGGGCCGCGCGATTCGCCGCGTGCGGTGTCGTAGGTGACGACCAGGGTGTCCTTGTCGAACATGGCGCTCTGGAAGCGCGCATAGGGGCACATGTGCTTGCAGACCTGCTCGCGCAGGAAGCCCGCGTTGCCGTAGGTGGCCAGCGCATAGAACAGCACCCAGAAGATCTGCCACGCGCCGGTCAGCGCCAGCACCTCGGGCAGCAGGCTGCGGATGGGCACGAAGTAGCCCACGAAGGTCAGCCCCGTCCACAGCGCAATCAGCAGCCACAGCGCATGCTTGCCGCCACGCCGCGCGATCTTCTCCGGACCCCAGCCGCTGGCATCCAGGCGCAGGCGTGCGCTGCGGTCGCCTTCGAGCAGGCGCTCCACCCACATGAACAGCTCGGTGTAGACCGTCTGCGGGCAGGAAAATCCGCACCACAGCCTCCCCGCCACCGTGGTGAACAGGAACAGCGCCAGCGCCGAGACGATGAGCAGCACGGCCAGGTAGATGAAATCCTGCGGATACAGCAGCCAGCCGAAGATGTAGAAGCGCCGCTGCTCCAGGTCGAACAGCAGGGCCTGCCGGCCGTGGATCTGCAGCCAGGGTATGCCGTAGAAGAACAGCTGCGTGAGCCAGACCATGGCCCAGCGCCAGTTGGCGAAGCGCCCCGAGATGGAGCGCGGCTGGATCTTGCGGCGTGACTCGAACAGCGGGGAATCCGCGCTGGCGTCGGCGATGGGAATCACCTTGCGCGGCGCGGGCCGCGGCCGGGGGGCTGCGGCGGTTTCATCGGGAAGCGGTTTCGGTCGTTCTGACATGCGGGGCCTTCGCCCCGGCCGGTGCGCCCGTGATGCGGGCTTGTCATGAATTGCCGGGGACTGCCTGGACTATGCCCAGCGCCCTGCTCCGCGGGTAGCAGCAGATGCGGTGAATTCGACCGTATCAGATGGAGCTTCAGGCCTGGGGAGCACGAAGACGCGGCACCGCCAGCCGCAACCCCCACGCCACCAGGCACAGCCCCAGCAGCGACGTCAGCGTGCCAATGCGCACATCGGCCTGGAGCACGCCCCAGCGGCTGAAGATCTCCGTCCAGTCATGGTCGCCGCCGCCCACCAGCGGCAGGACCTGGGCGCGCGCGTCCTTCATGTAGCGGGCCACGTTCATCAGGTTCTCGCCCAGCCACATCAGCGAGGCGATCCAGCCCGTGCGCTGGCCCTGCCTGCGGAAATGGCGCATGAACAGGGCGGGGAACAGCAACTGGAACAGCGTGCCGCCGTAGACCGAGAGATGCTGCGAGAACAGGGCCACCAGCGGGTGCCCGGCCTCGTGCAGCGCGAGGTTGGCGTTGTCCAGCAGCATCAGCCAGCGGTCCTCGCTGAAGAAGTGGCCCCAGATGATCCAGGCGCCGAAAGCCGTCAGCGCGATGGCGGCAGGGCGTGTGACCGGCGTCCATTCGACCGGGTCGTCGGAATCCTCGAGGTCTGCGCCGCGCTTCATGGCGCCAGCAACGCCGTTGCGTTCAGAGGGCATGCCAGCGGCTTGGCGGGGTACATGCGAGGTCGGCAAAAAGGGGCAGGCGCAGGATGCATGGCGGCAGTGTTCCGGAGAGTGGGAGGAAGATAGCAGGTTGCACCGGCACCGGGCTGCCGCGTTGCAATCCATCCCGGACAGGTTCTGGCAAAGTCGGGCATCCGCATCTTCAAGCCAAGGAACATCCACACCATGAACCTGCGCCCCCTATTGCATGAGCTTGTCCGCCAGCATGGCCTGGACCGCAAGGCCGCCGTGCAGCTGTTTGCACTGGCGGGATTCGAGCAGGAACCGGCCGCCCTCAGAACCCGCCTGTGGCCCGTGGTGGCCTTGCTGGGCGCGGCGCTGGGCGGGCTGGGCATCGTGCTGTGGATTGCCGCCAATTGGGAGAGCATGGGCCGCATGCAGCGCTTTGCCCTGCTGCAGGGCTTCGTGCTCGTGATGTGTCTTGGCGCGGCATGGCGCGCGGCGGCGCGCGTGCCGCTGTCCGTGCTGGCGCTGCTGGGCACGGGTGCGCTGTTCGCCTTTTTCGGGCAGACCTACCAGACGGGAGCGGACCCCTGGCAGCTGTTTGCGCTGTGGGCAGCGCTGACCCTGCCGCTGGCCCTGGCGGCGCGCAGCGATGGCGTCTGGGTGCCCTGGGTGGTGGTTGCCATGACGGGCATCGCGCTGTGGGCGCAGGCCCATACGCCGCAGTTCTGGGAGGTGGAGTCGCGCGACCTGGGCGTGCATGCCGTGGCCCTGGGCGCCGCCCTTGCCGTCACCGCAGTCATGGCACCGGCCCTGCGGCGCTTCACGGGCGCGGGGCTGTGGGCCTTGCGCGGCGCGGGCGCGCTGGCGCTGGCGATGATCACCTCCACCGCCATCAGCGGGCTGTTCCACAGCACGGTGGCGCCGCAGTACCCGCTGGGGCTGGTGCTGCTGGCAGGCGCGGCGGCGCTGGCGGGCCTGCGCAGGCATTTCGACATCTTCCTGCTCAGCGGTG
Source organism: Delftia sp. ZNC0008 (assembly GCF_000799035.1). Classification (NCBI taxonomy): domain Bacteria; kingdom Pseudomonadati; phylum Pseudomonadota; class Betaproteobacteria; order Burkholderiales; family Comamonadaceae; genus Delftia; species Delftia sp. ZNC0008. The sequence continues at coordinate 922 of NZ_JTKZ01000366.1, read as the reverse complement.
CGGCGCTGGGCCTGAACGTGCTGCTGGTGTGCGGCCTGGTCTATCTGCTGCTGGAAAAACTGGGGGCGGACTTCACGGGCATGCTGCTGCTCGTCGGCCTGGGCGCTGCGTGCCTGCTGGCGGCCACGGTCAGCCTGGTGCTTCGAATGTCACGCAACGCGGAAGGAGGCCTTCAATGAGCCACGAACACGACACCCTGCTGCGCCAGGCCGTGGACCAGGGCATCCTGCCGCCTGCCGCCTTGCAGGACCGCCGCCCTGCCGCCAACGACCGCCATTGGGCGGTGGTGCTGCTCACGGCGCTGGGCGCCTGGCTGGCCCTTCTTCCCTTGCTGATTCTGTTTGCGTTTGCCCTGTCCGACTGGATAGAGCGCGGCGCCGGCACCTATGTGATCGGCGCCATGATGCTGGCCGCAGCCGTGGCCGTGCTGCGCGCCGAGGAGCTGCCCGTCTTCCTGGAGCAGCTGGCCCTGCCTGCCATGCTGACCGGCGCCGGCCTGCTGGGCTTTGGCCTGGCGCGCGACCTGTCGGGGCAGGCTGCGGCCGCGATAGGCCTGGCCATTGCGCTGGCCTGCACGGCCGCCATTGCAAGGCCCTGGCTGCGCGTGCTGCTGGGCGCCGCCTGCGCGCTGCTGTTTTGCACCATGCTCTGGCCGGACAACGATCCATCCACCCTGTACGCAGGCCTGCCGACCTGGGTCATCGTGCATGCGGCACTGCTGCTCTGGATGCTGCTGGCAGCCCAGTGGCGCGCGCTGGGGCAGTCTGCGGCACAGACCCGCATGGCGGCGGCGCTGGAGCCCTTTGCCACGGGCTGGCTGCTGGCGGTGCTGGCTGGCCTGGCCTTTCTGTCCGGCAGGAGCTTCATGGTGGCCGGCGTGCTGGGCGGCGGCCTGGCGGGCGAGCTGGCGCAGGAAGCCGCC
>NZ_JTKZ01000875.1:0-1378 GCF_000799035.1 Delftia sp. ZNC0008 | reverse complement strand
CCGCGTAGTCGAATTGATAGGCCATGGAAGGATTTCCGGGAACAGGGGCGCAGCGGTTACAGGGTGGCGGGCAGCGGCATCTTCATCCAGCGCTGGGACAGGCTGGTCAGGCGGCCGTCGGCCTTGAGCTTGGTGATGATGGCGTCCACCTTCTGCAGCAGCGCCGGCTCGCCCTTGGCCACGCCGATGTAGCAGGGCGTGTCCTCGACCGCGAACTTCACGTCCAGCTGGCGCAGCCTGGTGCGCTCGTTCACGGCGTTGGCCACGATGTTGCCCAGCGTCACCAGCTGCACCTGGCCCGTCAGGTAGCTTTGCGCGGTGGCGTTGTTGTCCTCGTAGCGCTTGATGGTGGCCGAGGCCGGCGCCACCTGCGTGAGGGCCAGGTCCTCGGTGGAGCCGCGCGTCACGCCCACGGTCTTGCCGGCCAGGTCGGCAGGGGCCTTGATGCTCATGTCCTTGGGGCCATAGACGCTCTTGGGGAAGGGCGCATAGGCCTGGGTGAAGTCGATCACCTTGGCGCGCTCGGCGTTCTTGCCCAGGCTGGAGATGACGATGTCGGCCTTGCCCGTGGTCAGGAAGGGGATGCGGTTGGTGCTGGTCACGGGCACCAGCTCCACCTTCACGCCCAGCTCCTGGGCCACCAGGGCCGCCATGTCGATGTCATAGCCCTGCAGCTTCAGGTCGGTGCCCAGCGAGCCGAAGGGCGGGAAGTCCTGCGGAATCGCCACGCGCAGCACGCCGGCCTTCTGGATGTTGGCCAGCATGTCGGCATGGGCGGCGCCGCCCAGGCCGGCAGCGGCCAGGGTGGCGGCCGCCAGGGCGGTGCGGATGAATGCGCGGCGGGGTGTCAGGGGGGAAGTCATGCGAAAGCTCCTTCGGAAGGGGGGATGAGGCGAAAGGAAAGTGGGTCAGGGTCGGGCGCAGATGTATCGGGCGCCGTTGCGTCGGGCGCCGTCGCGTCGTCCGGTGTGTCGAGATCGATGCCGCTGCGCCTGGCAGCCGACAGCAGGTGGGCGCGCATGGCGCCCGCCGCACCCGGCGCATCGCCTGCGCAGACGGCCTGCACGATGGCGTCGTGCTCGCGCACCGGCTGGTCGTCGGCGCCGCTCCAGGCAAAGGGCAGGCGCAGGCTGTGGCTGATGGCCAGCTCCAGCTGGCGCGCCATGGCCACCAGGCCCGGGTTGCCCGACAGCTGGGCCAGCAGCAGGTGGAACTGCAGATCGGCGTCGGCGGCGGCCAGCAGGTCGCTGCGGTCCAGGGCGTGGGCCAGCTGGGACTGGGTCCATTGCAGCTGGCGCAGGCCGCTGTCGTCGGCGCGCACGGCCGCCAGCGCGGCCCAGCCGGGCTCCAGCACCAGGCGCAGCTCGATCAGCTGGCG
>NZ_JTKZ01000510.1:0-6596 GCF_000799035.1 Delftia sp. ZNC0008 | reverse complement strand
AGAAGTACGGCACGTAGGTGGCGCATGGGGTGGCTTGTGGCGCAGAGGCGGGTGCCAGGCGATCAGTCGCGGAAGTTGTTGAAGGACAGGGGATGGTCGGCCAGGTCCTTGCGGATCAGGGCCATGGCGGCCTGCAGGTCGTCGCGCTTGGCGCCGGTGACGCGCACGGCGTCGCCCTGGATGGCGGCCTGCACCTTGAGCTTGCTGTCCTTGATCAGCTTTTGCAGCTTCTTGCCCAGCTCGGCCTCGATGCCGTTCTTGACCTTGATGGTCTGCTTGAGCTTGTCGCCGCCGATCTTCTGGGCCTTCTGGATGTCCAGGAAGCGCACGTCCACGCTGCGCTTGGTCAGCTTGTTGCGCAGGATGTCCTCGACCTGCTGCAACTGGAAGTCGGCATCGCCGAACAGCGTGATTTCCTTGTCCTTGAGCTCGATGGCGGCCGAGGTGCCCTTGAAGTCGAAGCGTGTGCCGATTTCCTTGGCGGTGTTCTCCACGGCGTTCTTCACTTCGACGAAGTCGGCTTCGCACACGGTGTCAAAAGAAGGCATGGCAAATATTTCCTGTAAATGTTCTGAAAAAGTACCGCAGCGCGCGGCCGGGCGATGCGGGCGCGGGGCCGGCGGCGCAGGGAGGCGGTGCGACAATCCGGTCGATGTTAGTCGAGAAAAATGTTCCGCTGCAGCATTGCAACAGCTTCGGCATCGCCGCCCGTGCCCACACCCTGGTGCGCGTGCGCAGCGACGAGGACGTGCGCCATTTCCTGGCCGATCCGCTGTGGGGCCGCCAGCCCGTGTTCGTGCTGGGCGGCGGCAGCAATGTGGTGATCACGGGCGACGTCGATCCCGTGGTCCTCAAGATGGAGATAGCGGGCATGCGCCTGCTGCGCGAGACCGATCGCCACTGGATCGTCGAGGCCGGTGCCGGCGAGCGCTGGCACGACCTGGTGGCCTGGACCCTGTCGCAGGGCTATGGCGGCCTGGAGAACATGGCGCTGATTCCCGGCACCGTGGGCGCATCGCCGGTGCAGAACATCGGCGCCTACGGGCTGGAGCTGCAGGACCGGTTCGAATCGCTGGATGCCATCGACCTGGCCACGGGTGAGTCCTTCACGCTGGATGCCGCGCAATGCGCCTTCGGCTACCGCGACTCGGTGTTCAAGCACGCCCCGGCCGAACCCACGCCCGTGGCGCGGGCGCGCATGAGCGGCGTGCCGCCGCGCGGCATGGGCCTCAAGGGCCGCGCCGTGATCACGCGCGTGCGCCTGGCCCTGCCCAAGGACTGGAAGCCCGGCCTGGGCTACCTGGACCTGCAGCGCCGCCAGGCCGAGGCCGGCGTGGCCGAGCCCACGGCCCGCCAGATCTTCGACTGGGTGTGCGAGATCCGCCGCGCCAAGCTGCCCGACCCGGAGCAGATCGGCAACGCCGGCAGCTTCTTCAAGAACCCGACGGTGACGCCCGAGCAGTGCGCCGACATCATTGCGCGCGAGCCCCGCATCGTGCACTACCCCATGGACGACGGCTCCATCAAGCTGGCCGCCGGCTGGCTGATCGATGCCTGCGGCTGGAAGGGCAAGTCCATGGGCCGCGCCGGGGTGTATGACAAGCAGGCCCTGGTGCTGGTCAACCGGGGCGACCGGCACAGCGTGGACCGCAGCGTCACGGGCGGCGAGGTCATGACGCTGGCCGGAGCGATACAGACCAGCGTCTACGAGCGATTCGGCATCCGCCTGGAGCCCGAGCCCGTCGTGGTCTGACCGATCCACGGTCTCAAGAAAACAGCGGCCCGCAGGCCATGGTGCCTGCGGGCCGCTTTGCTTGCTTTGTATCAGCGCATCAGTGGGCGGAATGGCTGCTGCGCCAGCTCATGTAGTCCTTGTCGGTCATCAGCACCCACAGCGCGAGCACCAGCACCACGATGCCCGACACCACGGCATTGCGCATGGCGTCCATCTGGCCGGCAAAGCCCAGCACCCAGGGCGAGATCACCATCCACAGACCCAGCAGGCCTTCGGTCCATTCCTCCCACGCGCGGGGCATGAAGATAGCTCCCAGCGCAGCGGCAATCAGCGCCAGTCCGATGACCACGCCATTGGCCGTGGGCGCCATCTGGTCCTGGAACCCCAGCACCCAGGGCGAGACTGCCAACCAGACTCCCAGCAGGACGTTGAGCGGGTCCTGCCAATGCTTCATGTATTTCATGGCTGCACCTCCTGCCGCCACGACGAATGAGGGCGGCAGCTGGTTGGATCAAGGGCGCAGCATGCAGGTTCCATGAGGATTTTTGCGAAAGTGCATGCTTACCAGGGCATCTCGCCCTTGTTCACCTTGGCGCCGATGTCCAGCGACAGCGCCATGCCGGCCTGCGGGTAGGCCTGCTTCATGGCACCGATCAGCTCGGCGCTGTTGCCCGCCTTGGCGGCGGCGGCCTCGAAACGCTGGAGATAGTCGCGTGTATAGGCGATGGCGCTGGCGTCCATGGCCGTGCCGGCCTGCATGTGGCCGGGCACGACGACAGCGGGCTTGAGGGCCTGCATCTCGTCCAGCTGCGCCAGCCAGGCCTTGCGCTCGGCGCTCTTTTGCGTGTCCGCCGTCCAGACATGCAGGTTGCCGAACACGCCCACGTTGCCGACGATGGCCTGCAGCGCAGGCACCCAGACATAGGGGCGGTGGGCCAGCGGGCCGGTGGTGCCGCGCAGCTCCAGCGCCTGGCCGTCCACCATCACCGTATTGCCTTGCAGGGCCTCGGGCAGCACGGGATGGCTGGGGGCGTTGGCGCCCATCTTGGGGCCCCAGAAGGCCAGCTTGCCCTGCAGCTTGGACTCGATCTTCTCGCGCACGGCCGGCGTGGCCACCACCTTGGCCTGCGGGAACAGGCTCTTGAGCACTTCGGCGCCGAAGTAGTAGTCGGGGTCGGCATTGCTGATGAGGATGGTGGTCAGCTGCTTGCCGCTGTCCAGCACATTGGCGGCAATGCGCAGGCCGTCGGCGCGGGTGAAGCCGCTGTCCACGACCACGGCCTCCTTGGCGCCGGTGATCAGGGTGGAGGTCACGGCAAAGCTGTGTTCGTCGGCCTGGTAGACCTTCATCTGCAGCGGGGCGGGCGCATGGGCGTGGGACAGGCCGGCCGACAGGGCCAGGGTGAGCGAAAGCAAGGTGGTGCGAAGCATGTCGATTTCCTTTGAAAAAAGCACAAGACAGAAAACGGGTGGCAGCGCCGTGCTGCCATGGGTGGTACTTTAGTTTTTGAAATCGAGCAGATAAACGGCAAAATATGCGCTTGTTTGTTGCAGAAATAGAGCATATCCATGGACCGATTGCTGGCGATGCAGGTGTTTGCCGCGGTGGCCGAATGCGGCAGCTTCACGGCGGCGGCCGAGCGGCTGGACCTGTCGCGCGCCATGGCCACGCGCCATGTGGAGTCGCTGGAGCAGTGGCTGGGCGCGCGCCTGCTGCACCGCACCACGCGCCGCGTCTCGCTCACCGATGCCGGTGCGCAGTGCCTGCGCTACAGCCAGCAGATGCTGGCCCTGGCCGATGAGGTGCAAGGCGAGATGCGCGCCGGCGACAGCCAGTTGCGCGGCCTGCTGCGCGTGACCTGCAGCATGTCCTTCGGCCATGCGCAGATGGCGCCGGCCATTGCGCAGTTCATGCGGCTGCACCCGCACCTCAAGATCGACCTGCTGGTGGACGACGGCGCGCTGGACCTGGTGCAGCAGCGCATCGACCTGGCCATACGCATCAGCGCCGATCCGGGCGCCGCACTCATCGGCCGGCCGCTGGCCGTGTGCGAATCGGTGCTGGTGGCCTCGACCGCCTATCTGGATGCGGCTGGCCGGCCGCAGGCACCGGCCCAGCTGCAGGCGCACCGCTGCCTGGGACACATGCGCGTGGGGCGCAATGTCTGGCAATTGACTCGCCGTGACGATGACGGCGATGAGCAGCAGATCGCCGTCACCACCTGGTTCAACGCCAACGAAGCCACCGTGCTGGCCGCCGCTGCCGTCGAAGGCGCCGGCATTGCCTTGCAGCCAACCTATCTGGTCCAGCCCATGCTGCAAAACGGCCAGCTGGAGCTGGTGCTGCCCGACTGGCGCCCGCAGCCGCTGACCGTGCATGCGCTGTACAGCTCGCGTCGCCACCTGCCGGTGGCCGTGCGCGCGCTGCTGGATTTTCTCGTGCAGCGTTTCGAGGGCGCGCGCTGGTAGCCGGGGCGTAAAAAAGCCGCCTTGCGGCGGCTCTTGGCAATCTGCGGCAGGGCGCCGCAGAGTGGCTTATTCCTTGCCGCCCAATTGGGGCAGGGCGGTGCTGGTGCCCAGGGACAGCAGGCCAGCCTTGGCGTAGATGGCCAGCTTGTCGCGGGTGTCCATCAGGTCCAGGTTGCGCATGGTCAGCTGGCCGATGCGGTCGGCGGGGCTGAAGGGCGCGTCCTCGACCTTTTCCATCGACAGGCGCTCGGGCGCGTAGGTCAGGTTGGGCGATTCGGTGTTCAGGATGGAGTAGTCATTGCCGCGGCGCAGCTCCAGCGTCACGGTGCCGGTCACGGCGCGGGCCACCCAGCGCTGGGCGGTTTCGCGCAGCATGATGGCCTGCGGGTCGAACCAGCGGCCCTGGTACAGCAGGCGGCCCAGGCGCAGGCCGTTGATGCGGTACTGCTCGATGGTGTCCTCGTTGTGGATGCCGGTCACCAGGCGCTCGTAGGCGATGTGCAGCAGGGCCATGCCGGGGGCTTCGTAGATGCCGCGGCTCTTGGCTTCGATGATGCGGTTCTCGATCTGGTCGCTCATGCCCAGGCCGTGGCGGCCGCCGATGCGGTTGGCTTCCAGGAACAGCTCCACGGGATCGGCGATTTCCTTCCCATTGAGGGCCACGGGGCGGCCTTCTTCGAAGGTCACCGACACTTCCTCGGCCTTGACCTCGACCTCGGGCTTCCAGAACGCCACGCCCATGATGGGGTTGACGATGCGGATGCCGCTGTTCAGGAACTCCAGGTCCTTGGCCTCGTGCGTGGCGCCCAGCATGTTGCTGTCGGTCGAGTAGGCCTTCTCGGCGCTCATCTTGTAGCCGAAGCCCTCCTTGGTCATGAAGGCCGACATCTCGGCGCGGCCGCCCAGCTCGTCGATGAAGGTCTGGTCCAGCCAGGGCTTGTAGATCTTCAGAGCGGGGTTGGTCAGCAGGCCGTAGCGGTAGAAGCGCTCGATGTCGTTGCCCTTGAAGGTCGAGCCGTCACCCCAGATGTTGACGTCGTCTTCCTTCATGGCGGCCACCAGCATGGTGCCGGTCACGGCACGGCCCAGGGGCGTGGTGTTGAAATAGGTGATGCCGCCCGTGGAGATGTGGAAGGCGCCGGCCTGGATGGCGGCAATGCCTTCGCCGGCCAACTGCGAGCGGCAGTCGATCAGGCGAGCCTGCTCGGCGCCGTACTCCATGGCCTTGCGGGGGATTTCGTCGTAGTCGGCCTCGTCGGGCTGGCCCAGGTTGGCCGTGTAGGCGTAGGGCAGGGCGCCCTTGTTCTTCATCCAGCGCAGGGCGGCGCTGGTGTCCAGGCCGCCCGAGAAGGCGATGCCGACCTTTTGGCCGACGGGAACGTTTTGCAGGATGGTTTCCATACGATGCTTCTCTCAATAACGATGGCGGCTGGCGTGCGGGACGCGGCTGCCGGAAAACACGGAAGGCGCCTGGGCGCCGTCAGGTCGAATGCGTCGGTCTGCCCAGGCGCTCAGGCGCTCTTAGGCGTAGTGGCAGATGTAGTGGTAGGCCTCGGTCACGCGGATGTCGAACTTGGAGTTCGCAGGAACCTGGAAGGACTCGCCGGCCTTGGAGGTCAGCCACTGGTCCGTGCCGTCGAGCTTGTACTCGCAGGAACCGGCCACGCATTCCATGATCTCGGCGGCGGCCGTGCCGAAGGTCAGCTGGCTGGGCAGCACCACGCCGGCAGACTTCTTCGTGCCATCGGCCAGCGTGAAGCCGTGGCTGATGCATTTGCCGTCGAAATAGACATTGGCCTTGGTGGTCAGGGTGATGCCAGAGATGGTTTCGGTGGTCATGGAAGCTGGGCAGAAGGTGGACTAAACCGCCCATTTTAGGCCAGCACCCGGCCGCTGCCCGTACGTGCTGGCCGTCGCCATGCAAAAAGCCCCTTGTCGGGGCTTTGCATGCGCAGGTCCGTCTCAGCGGCGCCAGCCGTGGCGGTAGCCGCCGCGCCAGCCGTGATAGCTGGGGCGCGAGGCGTAGTACACGCCGGCAGCAAGGGCTGCTCCAATCACCACGGGGGCCACATAGTCACCGGCCGAATACACGGGCTGCACAGGCTGGGGGGCGTAGTAGCCACCGCCGTCGTAGTAGTTGTTCTGGTAGACCACGGGCGGCGGCACGGGTGCGGTGGAGTACGCGGCCTGGGGCGGCTGGTTGGTGCCGTAGTAGCCGTTGCTGCCGTAGGCCGCGCTGTTGGCGGCGGGCTGCACGCTCAGCGCGATCCAGTCCCCGGGCGGCGTGGTGGTGCGCGTCGTGTAGTTGCGGCCTGCGTACTCGTAGACCACGTCATAGGCCACGGCGCGGTTCTGGTAGTAGGTCTGGGTGGTGCAGTTGCGCACCGTCTGG
>NZ_JTKZ01000148.1:0-12383 GCF_000799035.1 Delftia sp. ZNC0008 | reverse complement strand
GCCGCACCGGCACGGAGCGCGGCCAGCCCTTCATAGGCCAGAGCCTGATCGTGGGCGCCGAAGGCTGGCCGCTGGCCGGCCCCGCCTCGGTGCATGCCGAGGAGATCCTGCACGCATCGATCGACCTGGAGGACGCGCGCCGCAAGCGCCGGTTGAGCGCCTTCAACCATGTGCTGGGCGACCGCAGGACCGACCTCTACGACGCCATGCTGGGCACGGGATGGCCGCGCCCGCAGCCCTGAGTCCTTTCCATCCATCCCCCTCTTTTTTTGGAGCCATTTGCATGAAAACGCTCACATCCATTGCACGCCGCACTGCGGCCCTGGCTATCGCGCCCTTGCTGGCATGGCAGGTACACGCCGCCGAGCCCCTGCGCATCGGCGTGGCGGTCGGACTTTCAGGCGCCAACAGCGTCGTGGCCCCGGCCGTGGTGCAGGCTTCGCAACTGGCGGTGGAGGAGATCAATGTGGCCGGCGGCATCCTGGGGCGCAAGGTCGAACTGGAGATTGCCGACGACGCCTCGGGCGCCGTGGGCGCGCAAAAGGCCTTCGACACCCTGGTGTTCCAGAAGAAGGTCAGCGCGGTGATCGCCATGGAAACCAGCGCCGCGCGCAACGCGGCGCTGCCCGTGATCAACCGGGGCAAGCCCCCCTATATCTACACGTCGTTCTACGAAGGCCGTTCGTGCAATCCCTGGATGTACGTCAACGGCTGGGTGCCCGAGCAGCAGGTGGCGCCCATGGTGGATTTCCTCGCCAAGAACCGCAATGCCAAGAACTTCTTTCTGGTGGGCAATGACTATGCGTTCGGCCGCGGCATGCTGGCATTCACGCGCAAGTACATAGAGCAGCAGGGCGGTAAGGTCGTGGGCGAGGAATACCTGCCCATCGATGGCAGCGACTGGACTTCGGTGCTGTCCAAGCTGCGCTCGGCAAAGGCCGACGCCCTGATCAGCGCCACGGCGGGCGGTGCTCCCAATGTGTCCCTCGCCAAGCAACTCAAGGCGGCCGGCCTGTCGCTGCCCTACGGCAACCTGGCCGTCGACGAGGGAACGGCCAGGACCATGGGCACCGATGCGCAGGGGATGCTCCTGTCGGCCTCGTACCTGACCGGCATAGACACGCCGGAGAACAAACGCTTCATGCAGGCCATGCAAAAGAAGTTCGGCGCGGAAATGAAGACGCCGAACGAACTTTCCGAACCGCAGTACGAAGCCTTCCATCTGTACAAGGCGGCGGTGGAGAAGGCCGGCTCCACGGACGCGGCACTGGTGATCAGGGCGCTGGCGGAGGTGTCCTTCAACGGCCCGCGCGGCGTCATCCAGATGAACCGCAGCCGGCACACGCCGCTGGCCATGCGCCTGGGCCAGGTCCACGCCGACGGGACGGTCAAGGTGCTGGAGACATTCGAGAAGGTGGACCCCGGCATGCAGTGCCCGAACCTCAAGTGACGGGCGCCCCCCTTCCACCGCAACCCTGCAAGGAGGCACCATGGTGCTGCTACTGGATTTGCTGACCACGGCGAGCATGCTGTTCATCGTCACGGTCGGGCTGATGATGATTTTCGGGGTGATGAAGATCGTCAACTTCGCGCATGGCGCCCTGCTCACGCTGGGCGGCTATGCCAGCTACGTGGTGACCCGGCTGCAGATCAATCCCTGGCTGGGCTGGCCGCTGGCCTTCGTCACGGGCGTGGCGGCGGGCATGCTGGTGGAGCGGCTGATCGTCAGGCCGCTGTACCGGCGGCCGCTCGATGCCATTTTGGCCACCTGGGGCCTGGGCATCGTCATCGGCCAGTTGATCATGATGGCGTTCGGCCGCGAGGTGCAGTTCGTCAGCGCCCCGCTGTCCAGAACATGGCAGCTCCTGGGGGTGGACTACTCGGCCTACCGGCTCCTGCTGGTGCCCGTCGCGCTGCTCATGTGCCTGCTGCTGGCGGGCCTGCTCAATGCCACGGACTTCGGAGTCAGGACGCGCGCCGTGATCATGAATGAGGACCTCGCCAGCAGCCTGGGCATCCATTCGGGACGGGTGCGCTTCATCACGTTCAGCCTCGGCGCCGGCCTGGGCACCCTGGCCGGCGCCATGATCACGCCGCTGTCCAGCGTGGACCCGAACATGGGCCTGCCCTGGCTGGTCAGTGCCTTCATGCTGGTCATGGTGTCCGGCCACTCCATGGGCGGCCTGCTGCTGACCTGTGCGGTGTTCGGCACGGCCCAGGTGCTGGTCAGCACCTATGCCAGCCCGGTCCTTGGCGGCCTGACCATCGCCGTTCTTGCCGCCGTCACGCTGCGCATCCGCCCCCGGGGGTTCTCCCATGGCTGAAGCACGCATACCTGGCAGCGCCGCGCTGCCCGCCCGCACCGCATCAGCGCCCTGGCTGCGCCCCACGGCAGTCCTGGCCACACTGGCCGTGCTGGCGTTCGCGGCAGGGCCGTGGATTTTCGACAGCTATCTGCAGAACATTCTCGTCAAGGCCTTTTTCTTCGCCATCGTGGCCGTGACCGTGGACATTCTCTGGGGCCATACGGGCTATCTGACCTTCGGGCAGTCGGCGTTCTTCGGCATGGGCGCCTATGCGGCCGGCCTGGTCTTCACATACATGGGGCCGGGTCCGGCCTCGGCCCTGCTGGCCATGGGGCTGGCGGTGGCTGCCTGCGCCATCGTGGCGGCCCTGGTGGGCTGGCTGTCCTTCTACCGGGGAGCCTCCCCGTTCTTTGCCACGGTGATCTCGCTGGTGCTGCCCATCGTGCTGACGCAGTTGCTGCTGTCCGGCGGCGAGTGGACGGGGTCCAGTTCGGGCCTGACGGGCTACGAGAGCTTCGATCTGTCCATGCAGGCCTGGTACGGCATCGCAATGGGCGCGCTGGCGCTGGCAGGCGGCCTGGGCTGGATGCTGGTGCGCAGCGACGCCGGGCGGGTGCTGTCGGCCATTCGCGACAACGAAGTGCGCTGCACCTACCTGGGCATCGATACATCGATCGTCAAGATCCTCCTGCTGGTGGCCATGGCGGCCGTCGCGGGCCTGGCCGGATTCGGGTACGGCTCCTTCAGCGGCGTGGTGGCGCCCGAGTTGGCGGGCTTTGCGCTGGGTACCGAGTTCATCATCTGGGTGGCGCTGGGCGGCAGGGGCACGCTGTGGGGCCCTCTGGCTGGCGCGGTGCTGATCAATGTGGCCACCGCCTATCTGGGCAGCAGCATGCCGTTTGCCTGGCAACTCATCCTGGGGGCGGCCTTCGTCGTCGTGATCGTGCTGCTTCCGCAAGGCCTGATGCCCCTGCTGCTCAAGCCCTTCAGGACCGGCCAGGACGCTGCGGACCCGCCTCTTTTGCAGGAGCGCGCCCCGCGGGAGATGGACGGCATGCCGGACAGGGAGGACATGCTGCAGGAAGCGGCCATCCACATGCAGGGCGTGGCCAGGCACTACGGTGCACTGAAGGTGCTGCAGGGCATCGACCTGGAGGCCCATGCCGGGGAACTGGTGGGGCTGATCGGGCCGAACGGCGCGGGCAAGACGACGCTGATGCGCTGCATGAGCGATGGCGCCGAGCGCAGCGCGGGGACGGTACGGCTGTGCGGCCACGACATTGGGCGCCAGCCTCCCGAGGCTTGCGTGCGCTTCGGGCTGGGGCGCAAGTTCCAGAACGCCAATATCTTCGAATCGCTGACCGTGGCCGAGTGCCTGCGCATTGCAGGAACGCGGCTGGAGCGGCCTTCGCTGGTGCGCCGCGATGGCACGCTGCGCCTGCCGCCCTATGCCCTGCATGTGGTGCGCATGACGGCGCTGGAACACAAGCTCGGCCACGTGGCGCGCGACCTGTCCCACGGCGAGCAGCAGGCGCTTGAACTGGCCATGGTGCTGGCGCTGGAGCCGCGCGTGGTGCTGCTGGACGAGCCCACGGCCGGGCTGACCCAAACCGAGCGCACGCAGATCGGCGAAGTCCTTGCATCGCTGGCCAGGCGCTACCAGCTGTGCTGCCTGCTGGTCGAGCATGACCTGGACTTCGTGGAGCAGATCGCCACGCGCGTCGTGGTACTGCACCAGGGAAGCATCGCCATGCAGGGCAGTTTCCGCGAGGTGGTGGACTCGCCCCTGGTCAGGACGATTTATTCGGGCAGTGCCCACGGGCACAAGGAGGCGGCATGAATGGCACCGTGCTGGCACTGGACGGTGTCACCAGCGGCTACCGGGGCTCGGTCGTCCTGCGCAATCTGTCGTTGGCCATAGGCCAGGGCGAAGCCGTAGCTCTGCTGGGCAAGAACGGCATGGGCAAGAGCACGCTGCTCAAGACCATCATGGGTTTTCTGCCCAAGAAGACGGGGGCCGTGCGCCTGCATGGCGAGGACATCACGCGCATGGCACCGCACCGCATCGCCCGGCGCGGCATAGCCTACGCGGCACAGGAGCATGCGCTGTTTGCCGATCTCAGCATCCGCGACAACCTTCGGCTGGGACTGGCGCAGCAGGCCTTGTTCCCGGAGCGCCTGGCCGCCGTGGAGCCCCTGTTTCCGCTGTTCGGCAGCCGGCTGCAGCAGCCTGCGGGCACGCTGTCGGGCGGAGAGCAGAAGATGCTGCTGCTGGCCAGGGCGCTGATGATGCGCCCCTCGGTGATCGTGCTCGACGAAATCACGGAGGGACTGCAGCCCTCGGTGATCGAGCGGCTGGCCCAGGCCCTGGCCCAGGAGCGCCAGCGCCATGGCACGGCGATGCTGATCGTGGAGCAGAACGTGCAGTTTGCGGTGCAGGTGGCGGACCGGTACGCGATCCTCAAGCAGGGCGAGCTGATCGACGAGGGGCCGGCCCGTGCGGCGGGTGCGGTCGAGGCGGTGTTCGGACATCTGCGGGTCTGACCCTTGCCAGCACAGAGCAAACCCCATGCCCCATGCCCTACGCCCCCGCCCCCGCCCCCGTCCCCGTACTCGCATTCGTACCCGCATCCGCCGAAACTTCGTGTCTTGCTGCCCGTCCGGCAGGACCGCAGGCACTGGACGCGTATTCCCGCGACCAGGAATCTCCAACCAGTGAAAGCCGCTCCATGACCCACGAAATCCAGATGGACGATGGCTGGCGCATCGGCGTGCTGTTCTCGCGCTCCGGCCCCACGGGGGTGACGGAGTCCGAGCACTTCCTCGGCACTGCCCTGGCCATCGAGGAAATCAACCAGCTCGGCGGCGTTCTGGGCCGGCCGCTGATCCCCGTGGCCTACGACCCCAGGGGCGATGCGACGGAGTACCGCCAGCTCGCCACGCGGCTGCTGCTGGAAGATGAGGTCAACGTGATCTTCGGCTGCTCGCGCTCTTCCAGCCGCAAGGCGGTGCTGCCGGTGATAGAGCGCAACAACGCACTGCTGTGGTATTGCTCGTTCTATGAGGGCTTCGAGTACTCGCCCAACGTGATCTACACGGGGGCGGTGCCCAACCAGAACAATGTGCCACTGGCGGCCTACCTGCTGCAGAACCGGGGCCGCAAGCTGTTTTTCGTGGGCGCCGACTACATCTATCCCCGCGAGTCCAACCGCATCATGCGCGACCTGGTGGAGCAGCACGGCGGCGAGGTGCTCGACGAGGTCTATCTGCCGCTGGAGGCCAGCCGCGCCGAAGTGGAGGAAGTCCTGGCCGACATACAGGCCGCGCAGCCTGACGCGGTGTTCTCCACCATGGTCGGCCAGTCTGCGCGGCTGCTCTACCAGCTGTACCGCGACTTCGGGCTCGATCCCCAGCGCACGCCCATTGCGAGCCTGTCCATGGTGGAGGAGGAGATACGCCAGATAGGCCCGTTGCTGTGCGAGGGACATATCACGGCAGCCACCTACTTCGGCTCGGTGGCCAGCGAGAGCAACCGGCGCTTCATCGCGCTGTGGCGCTCGCGCTTCGGAGATCGCCCCACCAGCATGTGGTCCGAGCTGGCCTACGCCCAGATCCATCTGTTCGCCCAGGCGCTGCAGCGCTCGGGCAGCCTGGATCGGCGCAAGCTGGTCGAGGCGGCGCACCGGGTCCGGTTCGAGGCCCCCGAAGGACCGATCACGGTGGACCCGGAGAATAACCACTGCAGCCTGACGCCCCGCATAGGCATCTGCCGCAGCGACGGGCAGTTCGATATCGTCTGGGAAGCCAGGGAGCCGGTCAGGCCCGATCCCTACTTTTCCACCTTCGGGTTTTCCGAGTTCTGGCTGAGGTGAGACCATGAGTTCCAGCCTGCGACGCCTGTACGAAGACCTGCGCAGCATCTGCGTCGCCGTCGTCCATCCTCCCGGGGAGGACCGCGACATCATCGTGGAGCAGCTGCAGCGCATCGGGTGCCGGCTGCGCATCGTCTGGCCGCTGCCGCCCGAGCCGCCTTCGGGCGCCGATGTCATCTTTTTCCAGGTAACCCAGGACCTGGAGGCCAGTTCGGGTTGGAATGCCGGCACCGTGGACGCGGCGCTGGTCGCCCTGTCGGACTACGAAAGCCCCACCACCCTGAAGCTGCTGCTGGACACCCAGGCCCATGGTGTGATCACCAAGCCATTCCGCTCCTCGGGCATTCTCAGCACGCTGGTGCTGGCCAGGTCGGCCCAGGGGTTCCAGCAGCGGCTGCAGGGCAAGATCGACAAGCTCGAATCCACCATCAAGTCGCGCCGCCAGATCGAGAAGGCCATTCGCGTGCTCGTGGACCACCAGCAGATGACGGAGGAGCAGGCCTATGTGCACATGCGCGAGCGCGCCACCGGCCTGCGGGTGACCGTGGCCGAGGTGTCGGCCATGGTGCTGGAGACCCATGAGGCCATGGAGAAGCTGGGCTTCGCCAAGGCACCCGGGCCGGCGCGGCGGCGGTGATGCCTTCGGCTCACAGCACCGGGCTCAGCATCGCCAGTAGGTTGTTCCAGATGCGGCGGCCCCAGTGCCAGGCGTGGACCTGGGCGGCCGTGATGCGGTCGGACTGGCGGATGTACTCGCCCTGGCGCTGGCGGATGGCGCGGGTCACGGCCTCGTCCTGCAGCAGCACGTTGTTCTCGAAATTCAGGTCGAAGCTGCGCAGGTCCAGGTTGGTGGAGCCCACGAGGGCCACCTGCCCGTCCACGCACAGGGTCTTGGCATGCAGCAGGCCGGGGCGGAATTCATGAAGGATGACGCCGGCCCGCAGCAGGTAGCGGTAGGTGCTGCGGCTGGCCGCGCCCACGATCCACGAATCGTTGCGCGCGGGCAGGATGAGACTGACCTGCACGCCGCGCCAGGCGGCGGCGCACAGGGCCTCGAGCACCGTGGCGTCGGGAATGAAGTAAGGGGTGGAGATCACGACCTCGCGCCGTGCGCTGGCCAGCAGCGTGGACACGAGCTGCGAGGTGGAGCGGGGCCGCTCGGCCGGGCCTTCGGCAATGACGACGGCGGCAAAGCCGCCTGCAGGCCGGTCGGGCAGACCGTTTGTGGACCGGACAGCCAACGGCATGGGAGGAACCTGGGCGACGCTGCGTGCCTGCGCCCAGTCGCTGGCGAACACCTGCTGCATCTGCGCCACCACAGGACCCTGCATGCGCAGCATGACATCGACCCAGGGCGCATAGCGGGCCTTGACGGCAAAGGCTTCATCCGCGCAGTTCTGGCTGCCGCAGTAGGTGATGCGCTGGTCGATCACGGTGATCTTGCGGTGGTTGCGCAGGTCCAGGCGGCTGGTGAACATCACGCGGATCGGATGGCTGGTGGGCAGGGCCACGGCCAGTTGCACGCCCGCCTGGGCCATCTGCTGCCAGAGGTCGGTGCGCAGCAGCGCGCGCGAGCCCAGGCCGTCCACCATGGCGCGGCAGACCACGCCACGCCGTGCCGCGCGCACCAGCGCCTGGGCCACGGCCGTGCCCGTGTGATCAGCCAGCCAGATGTAGTACAGCACGTTGATTTCATGCTGGGCGGCGTCCATGTCGGCCAGCATGCGGGCGCGGGCCTCGGCGCCATCGGCCATGAGCTGCGCGGTGTGGCCCGGCTGCGCGGCAAAGCGGTTGATGGAGGCCGCATAGCCGAAGGCAGCCTGCCACTGCGGGGCGATGCCCGCTATCGGCACGGCGGCGCCGTGGTCCATGGCAGCGCCTGCGGCGAAGTCCTGCACCTTGCGGTACCGGGCCCGGCCGCGGCGGCGCAGCGTGACTTCGCCAAACAGGTAGTACAGCGCGCAACTGACGTAGGGCAGCAGCACGATGACGGTGAGCCAGCCCATGCGAACGTCGGGGCGCACATCGTCACGCAAAAGGATGCGCAGGCCGAAACCCGCGATGAGCAGCAGATGCAATGCGATAAGCAGCCAGGTCATGCGGCCAGCATAGCGGCGGCATTGCGGACCTGTTTCTCAGGCGCGCAATGTTTCACGGGGGCACGGGCCTTGATCTGCGGCGGGCGGCTGCACACCGGTGATGGATCCAGGAACAGAATTCCACGAAAAACCTGAATCATGACGAAAGTACACGCACACATCCCACGAAATTTTTCCGTTGGATGAAGAAAATGACGATGGCGTGACGGTTATGCCCAGCGACTGTGGGCCTGCCTGTGGACAAGCTTCGGGACAACCCGTGTTTGCGGCGCCAGCCTTGGCTTTGCCGGTGGCGCTCAAAAAACAGGCATGTTGCGCCGCCGCCGCAATGTTTCACGCAGCACCGGCAGGGTTCTCAGCGAAAGCGGAAACGGCCTTCGACGAACATGGAGGACCGGTGGCCGCCCTCGCTGGCCGGATCGGCAAAGGACCAGAAGGCCTGCACCGTTCCCTGCGCCGTGTCTATGACCTGGCTGACGGTGAAACCGGTTTTCTCGATCCAGTTGAGGAAGTGCAGGCTGTCGCTGACCTGCAGGTAGCTGAGCCGTTCGCAGCCGTCGGACACATGGCCCAGGGAATCGACCACATGCCAGACCATCTGGCCTTGCGGCGTGTACCGCACATCAGCCTTGCTGTCGGGGAAGTCGATGACCGCTTCGCGCCCGATCAAGGTGCCGGCGTATTGCATGGACAACATGGACATGGTGTGTTGCTCCTCTGATGCGGGGTTCTGGCCTGACCCGTGATGGCATATTCTCGCGCCGCGCCGCGGGTGTTTGTGGGAGCAGACCGCATGCCTTCGTCGGCAGCGTGGAGCGGGCACAACGGCCAGCAAGGCGCCGGCATTTCGCAGATACTGCGCGTGCTCCTCCACGGATATCCGATCTTGCCCTCCTCCCCGCTTCCCCCCTCATCGGCCGACAGCCCCGCTGCCGGCCTGCGCAGCAGCGCCTTCGTTCCCTTCGTCATGGCGCGCATGCTGTCCATGTTCGCCCAGCAGATGCAAGCGGTGGTCGTGGCCTGGCAGGTGTATGACCTGACGCGCGACCCCATGTCCCTGGCCTATGTGGGACTGGCCCAGTTCCTGCCCATGCTGGCGCTGCTGATTCCGGCCGGCGACCTCAGCGACCGCATGAGCCGCAAGCGCCTGCTGTCGGGCAGCTGGACCGTGGCGGCGCTGTGCTCCCTGCTGCTGCTGTGGCTGTCCTGGCACGAGGGCGCGGCCGCGCACGATGTGCACTGGATCTACGCCGTGCTGGTGCTGTTCGGCTGCAGCCGCGCCTTCACGGGGCCGGCCCTGCAAAGCCTGCTGCCGCAGATCGTGCCGCGCGAGCAGTTGGCCCAGGCGCTGGCCACCAACAGCATGCTGATGCGCACGGCCGCCATCGCGGCGCCCGTGCTGGGCGGCCTGCTCTACGCCTGGGGCGGCGCCGTGCTGACCTATGCGGTCTGCGGCGTGTCCCTGGTGCTGGCCGTGCTGCTGCTGGGCACGGTGCCCGTGCGCTATGCCGAAGCCATGGCGCCGGCCGGCGGCTCGCTGTGGCTGCGCTTTGGCGAAGGCATCCACTTCATCCGCACGCGCCCCATCATCCTGGGCACGATTTCGCTGGACCTGTTCGCCGTGCTGCTGGGCGGCGTGGTGGCCCTGCTGCCCGTGTACGCGCACGAGGTGCTCAAGGTCGGGCCCGAAGGCCTGGGCCTGCTGCGCTCGTCCATGACCGTGGGCGAGGTGGCCATGGGGCTGTGGCTGTCGGCCCGCCCCATACAGCGCCATGTGGGCCGCGTGATGTTCGCCGCCGTGGCCATCTTCGGCGTGGCCAATCTGGTGTTTGCGCTGTCGCACTGGTTCTGGCTGTCCATGGCGGCGCTGATGCTGGCGGGTGCGGCCGACATGGTGAGCGTATACATCCGCTCGGCCCTGGTGCAGTTTTCCACGCCCGACTCCATGCGCGGGCGCGTGAACGCGGTGAACATGCTGTTCATCGGCTCGTCCAACGAACTGGGCGAGTTCCGTGCCGGCACCAGCGCCGCCTGGCTGGGCGCGGTGCCCGCTGCCGTGGTGGGCAGCCTGTGCACGCTGGGCGTGGTCGGCAGCTGGATGACCCTGTTCAAGCCGCTGCGCGACGTGGACCGGCTGGAAGACGCGGCCCGCGTGGGCCAGGGCTAAAGCAGCTCGGCCCGCAGCTGCTGCGCAGTTTTGGGCGACAGCAGGCCGGGCGCGACGTCAAAGACGGTCCTGCAGCCCGTCTGCCCCGATTGCTGCAGCCGGTGCACGGCGCGCGCATAGGCCACGAGCACGCTGGCCGTGAACTCCGGGTTGCTGTCCAGCTGCAGCCGGTATTCGATGGAATGGCGCAGCCCATCGGAGCTGCTGCCGCTGCGGATGACGAAGCCGCCATGCGGCATGGCCGCATGGTCACGGGCCAGCTCCTGCGCGCTGATGAAGTGCACCGTGGTGTCGTACTCGTCGAAGTAATGCGGCATGCCGGTGATGGCCTGGCGCACGCCGTCGGCATCGGCCCCATGCTCCAGCACCACAAAGCACTCGCGCCGGTGCCGCTCGCGCGCAGACAGTTCGGGCCGCACGCCGCTGCGCACGCGCTGCACGGCCTCGTCCACGGGAATGGTGTACTGCACGCCGCCGGCCACGCCGGGAATGCGGCGGATGGCGTCGGAGTGCCCCTGGCTCAGGCCCTTGCCCCAGAAGGTGTATGTGGCGCCATCTGGCAGCAGGGCCTCGCCCATGAGGCGCTGCAGGGAGAACATGCCCGGGTCCCAGCCGGCCGAGATCAGCGCCGTGGTGCCCGCCGCGCGGGCCGCCGCGTCGACCAGCTCGAAATGCCCGGGAATGCGCGCATGCGTGTCAAAGCTGTCCACCAGGCTGAAATGCGCGGCCAGCGCGGGGGACTGCTGCGGCAGGTCGTCCTTGGAGCCGCCGCACAGCACCAGCACGTCGATGCCTGCGCGATGGGCCAGCAGGCTGTCCATGCCGTGCACGGGCGTGCCGGGCTGCAGCGGACGCAGCTGCGCCGGATCGCGGCGGGTGTAGATGCCGGCCAGCACCATGTCGGGGTTGCGGGCAATGGCCACCTCCACGCCACGGCCCAGGTTGCCGTGGCCGACGATGGCGATGCGGATGGGAGCGGTGCTGCGATGGTCCATGCGGTGCGGTGCCTTTGCGATGAGGTTCAAAAACTGCGGCTCGAAAATGAGGTCCATGCGCCAGCGCAGAACCAGGCGCGATCTTGCATCGCCAAGGAGCAGCCAGTCGTGCACTGCCGGGCAGCACTGCGTTGCCCTGCGCGGGGGTACTGAGCGGCGATGTTGGGCAGGGGTATTGGGAGAGGGTCGTGGGCCGTGGTGGACAGCAGCGCCTACACTCACGCCCTCATGTCCCAGCCCTCATCCCCCATCGCCCAGCCGCTGCCCTCGGAGTGCGGCGACGCACCGCTGCACATCCTCTGGCGCGACGAGCACCTGGTGGCGGTCTACAAGCCCGCAGGCTGGCTGGTGCACCGCACGGGACTGGACGCGCACGAGACGCGCTTCGTGCTGCAGACCTTGCGCGACCAGCTGGGCTGCCATGTGCACCCTGCGCACCGGCTGGACAAGGGCACCTGCGGCGTGCTGGTGATGGCCCTGCATGCCCAGGCCGCGCAGCGGCTGGGCCAGGCGTTTGCCGGGCAGCAAGTGCGCAAGCAATACCTGGCGCTGGTGCGCGGCTGGCTGCCCGATGCGGTGGAGGTGGACCATGCCCTCCGACCCGACGATGCGCCCGAGGACGCGCCAGCCCAGCCCGCACGGACTGCGCTGCGCTGCCTGGCCCGGCTCGAATGGCCCGAGGCCTTTGATCCGCGCCATGCGGCCACGCGGATCTCGCTGGTCCAGGCGCTGCCTGCCACGGGCCGGCGCCACCAGATACGCCGCCATCTCAAGCATGTGGCCCATCCCATCATTGGCGACGCCACGCACGGAAAGGGGCCGCTGAACCGCTGGTGGGCCGAGCGCCTGGGCCTGCAGCGGCTGTGGCTGCATGCCCATGCGCTGGAGCTGGCGCACCCGCTGACGGGCGAGCCGCTGCGCTTGGAGGCCGACTGGAGCCGGCT
>NZ_JTKZ01000794.1:0-14737 GCF_000799035.1 Delftia sp. ZNC0008 | reverse complement strand
GGGGTCGCCCACGGCGGCCTTCATGCGCTTTTGCAGTGCGCCCCATCCGCCGCGCCAGCTGGCGTCCAGCTGGGCCTGGCCTTCGATCAGGGCGCCGGCCAGCGGGTCCTTCATGCCGGGCAGCTTGCGCAGCCACTGTGTGAGGGAGGTGAGTGACGACAGCTTGAGCTGGCTGCTGCCCTGGCCTGCGGCAGGGCTGATGTGGCCGTCCAGCGAGAGTTCGGCGCCGGGCAGCTGGGCCTTCAGCACGGTCTGCAGTTTTTGCTGTTCGGTGTCGAACTGCAGGCTGCGGCTGCGCACCGAGGCCTGCAGCGCATCAAGCTGCAGGTTCTCCAGCGACAGCACGGGCTGGGCCCAGCGGCCTTTGGTGGCGAGTTTTTCTATGCGCAGGGGCTGGCGCTTGGCGCTTGCGGGCGCTGCTGCGGCCTGGATGTCCACGCTGAAGTCCACCTGCTGCTCGGCCGTGGTGCTGGCGCGCAGCTCGCCCTGCAGCGGCGCTGCTTCCAGGAGGCTGTAGAGCGCGGCGGGGTCCAGGCGCTGGACCTTGGCCTGGCCTTCGAAGACCTTGGTGCCGGGCTCGAAGCGGCCCTGGGCGTCGATGCTGCCCGAGCCTATGGCGATCTGCGCCTGCTCCAGCAGCCACTGCTGGCCGTCATAGCGCACTGCGGCCTCGATCTGGTCCAGCGGCAGGCGCTGGCGGTCCCAGGGGCCGGGCATGGCGTTGTTCAGGCGTGTCGTCAGCTGCCAGGCGGTGGTGGCGATGGCCGAGCCTGGTGCCTGGTCCGATGGCTGTTCCGTGGCGGGTGCCTGGGCTGTATCAGCTGCCTTGCCATCCGGCCCGGCCTGCAATTCGCCGCTGATGCGGGTGCGCGGTCCCTGGGGCCAGAAGGCGGCGATGTCGATCTGGCTGAGCTGGGCGCGAGCGGTCTGCAGCGGCTGGGGCTGCCAGGGCCGGATGCTGGCCTCGATGTCCGCGTGCATGGGTTCGGACACGGGGGCGGCTTCCTTGCGCTCCCTGGCCTTGCCGTTCTTGCCATCGGCCCTGGCGGATTTCTGTACGGCGGAAGGGGCAGGCGTTTCCTCGGGCACCGTCCCGGGCTTGGCATCAACCTGGAGCTTGATGCCCAGTTGCGCAGCGGCGGTGGCCAGGGTGCCGTCGATCCGGGCCTTTGCCTGCACGGCCAGCGGTGCAGGTTTGGGGGCCTTGGCCGTGGAGGCCTCGTCGTCCGAAGCCAGGGCAGGCGCCTGCAGGTCGCCCTGCAGCTCGGCCTGGATGGCCATGGGCGCGCGGGCCTGCAGGCGCAGCCTGGCCTGGTAGCTGCCATCGGCCCATTGCAGGTCGCGCACGTCCAGCTGGTGCTCGCTGCCGTCGTAGGCGTAGTGGCCTTGCAGGCCCAGTACCTCGGCCTGGGGCGGGCCTTGCCAGACGATGCGCTCCACATGGAAGGGCACGTCGATCTTCACGGGCAGCACGAGCTGCTGCAGCGGCTCGACGGGTTTCTTGTCCTCGGGGTCGGGCGTGCTGGCAATGTTCAGCTCGGCGATGCGCACATCGCCCAGGCGCACGGTGCGCGACAGCAGGGGACGCAATTGCCAGCCGATGGTGGCGTCGCGCAGCTCCACCTTCATGGTGGGGCTTTGCCATTGCAGCCAGCCGATGCGCCCGCCCTGGCGCACGGTGCCGGTGACTTCCTTGGCCTGCAGGCTCTGGCCTGCGGGCAGCCAGCCGGCCACGCGCTGCAGGGTGTAGGCCAGCGAATCGGCACGGCCGCTCCACCACCAGGCGGAACCCAGCAGGGCGGCCAGCAGCAGGACCAGGACCAGGAAGAACCAGAGCAGGTAGCGCAGCCAGCGGCGGCGGGGCGCAGGCGACGGAGGGGACGCCTGGGGGTTTTGGTCTGGCGCGGCGGAGGAGGCAGGGGTATTCAAGCGGGAATCCACCATGGTCAGAAGTTGAAGCCCAGGCGTAGGTGCAGGCGCAGCTGCTTTTCCTGGGCGCCCCAGGCGATGTCGGCCTGCACGGGGCCCACGGGGCTGCGCCAGCGCAGGCCGGTGCCCACGCCCACGCGCATGTACATGGAGTCGGGCGCATCGCCCACGGTGCCGGCGTCCAGGAAGACGGCGTGCTCCCAGTCCTGTGTGTTGCCCTTGATGACGATGGGCCGCTGCCACTCGATGCTGCCCACGGCCATGTAGCGCCCGCCGATGACCTTGCCGCTGTCGGTGCGCGCACCGATGCTCTGGTACCCGTAGCCGCGCACGGTGTTGTCGCCGCCGGTGATGAACAGCTGGGTGACGGGCAGGTCGGCATCCTTGCGGGCCAGCAGGGCGCCGCCGGAGGCGCGCAGCGCCAGGCGGCTGCGGCGCTTGGTCTCGGGATCGACCTCGCCGATGGGAATCAGGCTGAGCCAGCGGCCCGAGACGCGGCCGAACGGTGTGCGCTGGGGCGTGAGCGTGGTGCCTGCGCCGACTTCCCAGGCAAAGCCGAAGCCCGAGGAGGGCGCCAGCGTGCTGTCGAAGTAGCGGCCCGTCCAGCCGTAGTTGGCGGTGACCGACGAGCTGGACGGGGGCGCGCCCTCGCCCTGGGTCTTGGCGTAGTCGTACTGCAGGTAGTAGTTGCGGTCGATGTGGTCTTCGGACTTGGTGCGGCCGGCGCGCAGCTGCAGGCTGTTGACATCGAAGTCGCCCGAGGGCGCGCGCTCGGCCTTGGCCGTGGTGAACCAGCGCCACAGGGTTTCATCGGGCAGGGCGGTCCACTGCGTGGAGATCAGCGGGTTCTTGCGGTCGAAGCGCATGCGCGTGACGGCACGCCAGCCCAGCCAGGGCAGGCGGTTGTGGATGTGGTCCACGCTCAGGCGCGGGCCGGTGTCGGTGCTCATGCCCACGCCGAAGACCCATTTCTGCATCTGGGCCTCGCGCACCTGGGCGATGACGGGCGTGGTGACCTGGGCGCCCTTGCGCTTGATGGCTTCCTCGTCCTCGGCGGCGCTGTCTCCCTGCTGGGGCACGTTGGCCAGCGTGAGGAAGACGGAGTCGTAGTAGCCGCTGCTGGCCAGGCGCAACTGGGCATCGACCAGGGCGGTCTGGTCGTATTCCTCGCCCTCGGGCAGGCGTGCGATGCGGGCCGTGCCCACGGGGTCGTAGCGCTGGGCGCCTTCGATGCGCAGCGGGCCGAAGGTGTAGGCCGGGCCGGGCGCATAGGCCACGCTGACGTCGGCCTCGTGCGTGTCGGCGTCGACGTCGGCCAGGCTGGAGTCGATGCGCGCCAGCGGGTAGCGGCGCGACTGCAGCGTGCGCAGGCCCTGGCTCTTGGCCTGGCTCCAGCTGGCCTGGCTGAAGCGCTGGCCGGGCTGCAGCGGCCATTGGCTTTCGATGGTGGCGCGCTGCGAGGCGCCTTCGGGATCGTCGGCGTTGACGCCTGCAAAACGCACCTGGCTGCGCGCAATGGTGGCGGGCTCGCCAGGGTCCACCTTGACGGTGACCTCCAGCGGGGCCTCGTCGGATTCGGGCGTTTCCTTGATCTCCACCGTGACCGTGGGGCTGAAGTAGCCCAGCGTGCCGATCAGGTCGCGCACGTTGGCGTCGGTGGCGCCCAGCAGCCGCGTCAGCTCGCGCCGCTGCAGGTCGCTCTGGTAGCGGTAGCGGCGCAGTTCGAGGTGCTTTTCCAGCAGCTCGCGCACTTCCTTGGGCGCATCGACGACAAGGGAGAAGGCCGGGTCGCCGGTCGCTGCAATCAGCGATGGGTCCGTGTCTTTGTCATCATTCTTGGACGGCAGGAGGCTGCAGCCGCCGAGCATCAGGGCTGCACTCAACAGAAACAAAAACGCCGGCCCTCGGGCCGGCGCTGTCGCGGGGGGGAGCTTGGGCATCGGCCTATTTTGACAGCAGGCGCATGGCGTCTTCCAGACCTTTGAGTGTCAAAGGGTACATGCGGTTGCCCGTGAGCTGCTGGATGATGCTGATGCTCTGGCGGTACTGCCAGACGCCGGGCGGCTCGGGGTTGATCCAGGCAAAGCGCGGGAAGGCATGCGTCAGGCGCTGCAGCCATTCGGCGCCGGGCTCCTCGTTCATGTACTCCACGCTGCCGCCGGGCTGCAGGATCTCGTAGGGGCTCATGGTGGCGTCGCCCACGAAGATCAGCTTGTAGTCCTTGTTGTACTTGCGGATGATGTCCCAGGTCGGAAACTTCTCGGCGAAGCGGCGGCGGTTGTTCTTCCACATGAAGTCGTAGACGCAGTTGTGGAAGTAGTAGAACTCCAGGTGCTTGAACTCGCTCTTGACGGCGGAGAACAGCTCCTCCACGCGCTGCACGTGCTCGTCCATGGTGCCGCCCACGTCCATGAGCAGCAGCACCTTCACGTTGTTGTGGCGCTCCGGGATCATCTTGATGTCCAGGTAGCCCGCGTTGGCGGCCGTGCTGCGGATGGTGTCGGGCA
Source organism: Delftia sp. ZNC0008 (assembly GCF_000799035.1). Lineage (NCBI taxonomy): Bacteria > Pseudomonadati > Pseudomonadota > Betaproteobacteria > Burkholderiales > Comamonadaceae > Delftia > Delftia sp. ZNC0008. The sequence continues at coordinate 10,301 of NZ_JTKZ01000794.1, read as the reverse complement.
GGTCCAGCTCCAGGTCGCTGCCTTCGCGTGCGAACTTGCGCAGCCGGCGCAGCGCCACCTTGATGTTGCGCGTGCCCAGCTCCTGCGTGTCGTCGTAGTCGCGGTAGGCACGCTGCTCCCAGACCTTGACGGCGCTCTTGTTGCGGCCCGGCCCGCCGATGCGCACGCCGGCCGGGTTGTAGCCGCCGTGGCCGAAGGGGCTGGTGCCGCCCGTGCCTATCCACTTGTTGCCGCCTTCGTGGCGCTCCTTTTGCTCCTCCAGGCGCTTTTTGAGCGTGTCCATCAGCTCGTCCCAGCCCATGGCTTCGATGGCGGCCTTCTGCTCGGGCGAGAGTTCGCGCTCCAGCAGCTTCTTCAGCCAGTCCTGGGGAATCTCGCGCGTGAGGTCGGCCACCATCTCCACGCCCTTGAAGTAGGCAGCGAAGGCGCGGTCGTACTTGTCGTAGTGCTTCTCGTCCTTGACCAGCACGGTGCGGCCCAGGTGGTAGAAGTCGTCCAGGCTCCAGGCGTCCTCGCTCCTGGGGCCGACCACGCCGGCCTGCAGCGCCTCCAGCAGGGTCAGGAACTCCTTGACCGAGACGGGCAGCTTGGCCGCGCGCATGGTGTAGAAGAAGTCGATCAGCATGGCATCTCCCGAGGGCCCGGCGTACGCGCCCTCATGTGCGCGCCACGGCGGTGCTGCCGTCCGAATGGCGCTGCAACTGGTCCAGCAACTGGGCGCGCGACTCGGGCCATTCGCCGCTGCGCAGGCTGTACATCACGGTGTCGCGGATGGTGCCGTCACGGCGCAGCGCGTGGCCGCGGATCACGCCGTCCTTCCTGGCACCCAGGCGCTCGATGGCGCGCTGGCTGGCGAAGTTGAAGCAGTCCGTGCGCCAGCCCACCACATGGCAGGCCAGCGTGTCGAAGGCATGGCCCATGAGCATGAGCTTGGCCGAGGTGTTGACATGGGTGCGCTGCACGCTGCGCGCGTACCAGGTGTAGCCGATCTCCACGCGGCGCACCTCGGGCAGGATGTCGTGGTAGCTGCTGGTGCCCAGCACGCGGCCGCTGTCGTCGTCGAGCACGGCAAACGCGAAGCGCTTGCCCTGGCTGCGCTGCTCCAGCGCGGCCTCGATATAGGTGCGCACGTCGTCGGGCTCGGGCGCGGAGGTCACGCGGATGCGCCACAGTTGGCCGTCCTGCACGGCCTCGCGCAGGCCCGCTTCATGGCTGAGCGCCAGGGGCTCGAGCCGCACGCCGTTGAAGCGCATGACCACGGGCTGCACGAAGCCCTGGTGCGCCACGGCGCCAGCCACGGGGATGGTGGTGACCTGGCCGGTGATGGCCGGCACGCGCGATTCTGCGCCGGCGTGGTCGGGGCCTTCGGTGTCGGGCTTGGAATCCGGCATGGCTGGCCTCAGCGGTTGCGCTGGTTCATGAAGACCAGCTTCTCGAACAGGCTCACGTCCTGCTCGTTCTTGAGCAGGGCGCCCACCAGCGGCGGCACGGAGACCTTGCCCTCGGCGGTCTGCAGCGATTCCACGGGAATGTCCTCGGCCACCAGCAGCTTGAGCCAGTCGATCAGCTCGCTGGTGGAGGGCTTCTTCTTGAGGCCGGGCAGGTTGCGCACGTCGTAGAACACCTTCATCGCGGCGGCCAGCAGCTCGCCCTGCAGCTTGGGGAAGTGCACGGCCACGATCTGGCGCATGGTGTCGGCGTCGGGGAACTTGATGTAGTGGAAGAAGCAGCGGCGCAGGAAGGCGTCGGGCAGCTCCTTTTCGTTGTTGGAGGTGATGAACACCAGCGGCCGGTGCTTGGCGCGGATCATCTCGCGCGTCTCGTAGCAGTAGAACTCCATGCGGTCGATCTCGCGCAGCAGGTCGTTCGGGAATTCGATGTCGGCCTTGTCGATCTCGTCGATCAGCAGGGCCACGGGCCGGTCTGCCGTGAAGGCCTGCCACAGCACGCCCTTGACGATGTAGTTGTGGATGTCCTTGACGCGCTCGCCGCCGTCGATGTCGGACAGTTGCGAGTCGCGCAGGCGGCTGACGGCGTCGTATTCATACAGGCCCTGCTGGGCCTTGGTGGTGGACTTGATGTGCCACTGCAGCAGCGGCATGTCCAGCGCGGCGGCCACTTCCTCGGCCAGCATGGTCTTGCCCGTGCCGGGCTCTCCCTTGACCAGCAGCGGGCGCTGCAAGGTGGCTGCGGCATTCACCGCGAGCATCAAATCCTGGGTGGCGACGTAGTTCTCGGAACCTTGAAATTTCATGGGCGGTATCAGCGTAAGTATTGATGGGGACGCTTGACGGTGACTGCCATAATCGGTCGCGCTACCCGCTCAGCAGTAGGCATCCGTCAGAACTCTTGAAGGATTGTGCGCGCAAAATGATAAAAACTTTGACCACGGTATTGGCGCTGACTGTCGCATCTGTGACCCCTGTGGCACAGGCCCAGCAAAGCAAAGGTGACGCAAAGGCAGGGGAGGGGAAGATCGCCATGTGCATTGGCTGCCATGGCATCCAGGGCTACCAGGCCAGCTTCCCCGAGGTGTACAAGGTCCCCAAGATTTCAGGACAGGGCGCACCCTACATCGTGGCCGCGCTGCAGGCCTACCAGAAGGGCGAACGCAAGCACCCCACCATGCGCGGCATCGCCGATCCGCTGACCGAGCAGGACATGGCCGACGTGGCCGCCTACTACGCCGAGCATGGCGTGGCCAAGGCCGCCGACGCCAAGGTCCGCGAGCCCAGCACCCAGGTTGCCGCGCTGCTGCAAAAAGGGGCCTGTGTCTCCTGCCACGGCCAGGGTTTTTCCAAACCCATCGACCCCAGCTACCCGAAGGTGGCGGGCCAGTATGCGGACTATCTGTACTCTGCCCTCAAGTCCTACAAGACCGAAGGCAACCCCCATATCGGCCGCAGCAACGGCGTGATGGCCGGCATTGCCAAGCAGTTCACCAACAGCGAACTCAAGGCGCTGGCCAACTACATCGGCAGCCTCGATGGCGAGCTGCAGACCCTGCCCCAGCCCCATTTCCGCCTCGGCCAGAAATCGCAGTAGGTCGCGCCTTTCCTCCAAAGCAAAAGCCCGCAATTGCGGGCTTTTGCTTGAGGGCAATGAAGGGCCGGAACTATGCGCCGCCCGTGGCCTTGGCGCCGTCGCTGGTGGCGCGGCGCTGCACGGCGGCAATGTAGGCCTCGCCATCCGGTGGGCGGCCCGAGCGCTGGCTTTCCCAGAGCATCTGCCCCAGGCATTCCATGGTGGCGTGGTGGGCGTCGTGCAGCGAGTCCAGGCGGCGGCTGAGCAGCTCCACGGCCTGGCGTATGCCGCGCGGCTGGTCGATGCTGCACTGCTCGCTGATGGACAGGTGCATGGACAGGTGCAAAAACGGATTGGTCACGCCGGGCGTGGCGTCGTAGTCGCGCAGCAGGGCGGCGTCCACGTCGGCGAGGTCATCGAAATACTCGGGATGCTCGGCAATCCAGAGGCTGGCCAGCGTCTCTATGGCCTCCATCGGCGCGCCGTTCAGCATCTTGGTGCGCACGCCGCAGAAAAAGCGCCGCACATCGGCTTGGGTGGGGTTGAACATGGTGGCGTGCAGCGTAGCACGCAGCCCTTTTGGGCGGGAACGCAAGGACTTTGCCGAGGGCCCGCCGCAAGACAGGGATCAGAGCACTTCGAAGACCCTGCCGGTCTGGGCTCCTTCCACGCTGCGCTGGTAGGCCAGGGCCACGCGCGCGGCGGGCACGGTCTCGAAACCGGGGAAGACCGAGCCATAGGCCTGGGCCGATTCGGTCAGCAGGGTGGGGCTCACGGCATTGATGCGCAGGCCGCGCTGCAGTTCGACCGCAGCGCCGGTGACGAAGCCGTGGAGGGCGGCATTCACCGTCGATGCATTGGCGCCGTGGCGGATGGGCTCGGTGGCGGCGACGCCGCTGGTCAGCGTGATGGAGCCGCCGTCGCGCAGCCAGCGCTGGCCCAGCAGGGCTAGCCGCACCTGGCCCAGCAGCTTGTCCTGCAGACCGGAGTTGAACTGCTCGGCCGTCATCTCGGACAGCGGGCCGAAATGTAGCTTGCCGGCCGTGCTGACGATGGCGTCCACCTCGCCGGCGGCTTCGAACATTTTCTGCAGCGTCTCGGGCTGCGTGAAGTCGGCGCGCAGGTCGCCGCTGTTGCGGCCCACGGTGACGATCTCATGGCGCGGGGCCAGCAGGGCGTGGACAGCGCGGCCAATGGTGCCGGTGGCACCGATGAGCAGGATCTTCATGCGGTTTTCTTTCGGAAGGAGTGAACAGGCCTCCAGTGTTTTGCAAATCGCTCATGCCATAAAGTAGCGAAATCTTTTTGTACTACTAAGCATTGGTTAGCAATCCATGGACAAGCTGCGCAATATGGAGGTCTTCATGGCCGTGGTCGAGGACGGCAGCTTTGCCCAGGCCGCGCGGCGCCTGGATATCTCGGCCGTGATGGTGGGCAAGCATGTGCAGCAACTGGAAGCCCACCTGGGCGCGCGCCTGCTGCAGCGCACCACGCGGCGCCACAGCCTGACCGAGGTGGGTCGCAGCTTCTACGAGGACAGCCGCCAGGTCTTCGAGCAGTTGCGCTGGGCCGAGTCTGCCGTGGAGCGCAGCCGCAGCGCACCCCAGGGCCTGCTGCGCATCAGCGCGCCGACCACGCTGGGCAACCATGTGATCGCGCCGCTGGTGGCCGACTACCAGCTGGCCAATCCGCTGGTGCGCGTGGACCTGCAACTGAGCGACAGCATGGCCGACCTGGTGGGCGAGAACATCGACGTGGCCGTGCGCATCGGCCCCGTGGGCGGCGAAGGCCTGGTGGCGCGGCCGCTGCAGCCCTATCGCATGGTGATTGCGGCGGCGCCCTCGTACCTGCGGCGGCGCGGGCATCCGCGTGGCGTGGACGATCTGGCGCGCCATGACTGCCTGAGCTACGCGGTCTGGCAGCGCCGCTCGGAATGGATTCTGCGCGGCGACGGCTCGGGTTCGGTGCAGTGGCCCGAAGACGCCCGCCTGCGCTGCAACAGCGGCGATGGATTGCGCCATGCGGCGCTGCGCGGCCTGGGCCTGATCCTGCAGCCCGAGGTGCTGCTGGCCGCCGACATGGCCGCGGGCCGGCTGGTGCCCGTGCTGCAGGACTGCGTGCCACTGCCGCGCCCGGTGCACCTGGTCTATCTGCCGGACCGCCGCCAGCTGCCCAAGCTGGCGCAGTTCGTGGACCACATGGTGCGGGCGCTGGGCGCGGCCTGAGGCCCGGTTTTCAGGGGCCGGGCGGCGGCGGGGCTTCCTGCGGCGCCTGGTCCTTCTCCTGCTGCGCCTGGGCCTCCTGCCGCTCCTTGGCCATCTGCTCGACCAGCTGCTGGCGGCCCTGCTTGGCCACGGCAATGAGCTGGGCCTGGTCCTTGTGGTGGGGGTACATGCGCTCGATCAGCTCCAGGTTGTGCTCCCGAAAGCGCGTGGTGGTGCGCTTGGCCTCGGCAGGGCTGTGGCCGGCGAGTTCCAGCACGGTGCGCGCCGAGACCAGGCTGGACTCGAAGACTTCGCGCTCGACATGGTGCACGCCCAGGTCGCGCAACTGGTACCAGTGGGCCATGTCGCGCGCGCGGGCCACGATCTCCAGGTGCGGAAAGCGCTTGCGCACGCGGGCGGCGATCTTCAGCGATTGCTCGGAAGAGTCCACCGCGATGACCAGCACCCGCGCCTTGTCCGCGCCGGCAATGCGCAGCAGGTCCATGCGCGTGGCATCGCCGAAGAACACGCGGTATCCGAAGGTGTGGGCCACTTCCAGCATCTCCACGCTGTGGTCGAGGATGGTGGCCGGCACGCCCTGGGTCAGCAGCACGCGTGCCACGATCTGGCCGTAGCGGCCAAAGCCCGCAATGATGATTTGCGCGTCCTGCGGCTCCGATATTTCATGGGGCCTGGCAGACTGGCCCGCGCCGTCGACCTGGCAATCCTTCATGTCGGCAAAGCGCTTGAGCAGCAGCTTGTCCATCAGCACCAGCACCAGCGGGCCGATCAGCATGGACAGGGCCACGGCGGCCACCAGCATGGACGAGATGCTGTGGTGGAACACCTTGTACTGCGCCGCCGTCTGGAACACCACGAAGGCGAACTCCCCGCCCTGGGCCAGCAGCAGGGCGAACACCGGGCGCTCGCGCCAGGGCAGCTTCAGCACGCGGGCCAGGGTGTAGAGCACGGCGCCCTTGAGCGCCAGAAAGCCCAGCACCATGGCGGCCATTGCCCAGGGCGCGCGCAGCAGCACGCCGAAGTCGATGCTCATGCCCACGGCCATGAAGAACAGGCCCAGCAGCAGGCCCTTGAAGGGCTCGATGTTGGTCTCCAGCTCGCTGCGGTACTCGCTGTCGGCCAGCAGCACGCCGGCCAGGAAGGCGCCCAGCGCCATGGACAGGCCCACCTGCACCATCAGCATGGCAATGCCCACCACCAGCAGCAGCGAGGTGGCCGTGAAGATCTCGGGCGTGCGGCTGCGGGCGATCCAGCGCAGCAGGGGGCGCAGCAGCAGGCGGCCGCCCACCACCACGGCGGCGATGGTGCCCACGGTCTTGAGCACCTGCAGCCACAGGTGGCTGTCTGTGTGCGTGGCATTGGCGGCCTTGACCGCGCCCAGGATGGGGATCAGCGCCAGGATGGGAATGGCGGCCACGTCCTGGAACAGCAGGATGGAAAAGCCGGCCTGGCCGCTGGGCGTGCGCATGAGGTTGCGCTCGGCCATGACCTGCAGGCAGATGGCCGTGGACGACAGGGCCAGGCCCATGCCCGCGATCAGGCTCACCCGCCAGGAAAAGCCGAAGGCCCAGGCCGCCAGGAACAGCACGCCCGTGCAGGCCAGCATCTGCGCCAGCCCCCATCCCAGGATGGGCCGGCGCAGCTCCCACAGGCGGCTGGGCTGCAGCTCCAGCCCGATCACGAAGAGCATCAGCACCACGCCGAACTCGGCGAAATGAAAAATGTCATCCACATTGCTGACAAGCGACATTCCCCAGGGGCCCATGGCAATGCCGGCACCCAGGTAGCCAATGATGGCGCCCAGGCCCAGGGCACGCGCAATGGGCACGGCCAGCACGGCGGCGGTGAGATAGAGAAAGCCGTAGGTCAGCCAGATGGGGGCGCTGTGTTCCATGGAAGCTCGGGATCTTGGAGTTGGTGTTTACCCTGGGGTGATTGATTGTGTCACTCTCACAGCCGGGTCAGCTTTTTGACAGGGTTGAAAATGCCCCCACGCTCCCTTTGCTGCGCTAGGTCCGCTGCCCCTGGCCGGGCGCCCCCCGAGGGGGCCGTTTTCATCTTGGGGCGGCCCGGCGATGAAAAACGCCACCGAATGCTTCACTGCCCCATCCGGCTTTGCCGCGGCAGTGCGCCAGATCGGCTGCACGGTTTTAAGATGCCGGCCTGCTCCGTATTTTTAAGGTGTTTGGCATGGATTGGCACACTTGGATCGCCTACTTTGTGGCCTGCTGGATCATTGCGGTCTCCCCGGGCTCGGGCGCCGTGCTGTCCATGAGCCATGGCCTGTCGTATGGCGTGCGCAAGAGCAGCGCCACCATCTTCGGGCTGCAGCTGGGGCTGCTGACCATCTTGCTGATCGCCGGCGCGGGCGTGGGCTCGCTGCTGCTGGCCTCCGAATGGGCGTTCAACGCCGTGAAGATCGTCGGCGCCTGCTACCTGATCTACCTGGGCATCAGCCAATGGCGCTCGGGTGCCGCACCCCTGGCCACCCAGGAATCCATGCCCGAGCTCAGCGTGCGCCGCCGCGTGCTCACGGGCTTCCTGACCAACGCCACCAACCCCAAGGGCATCATCTTCATGGTGGCCGTGCTGCCCCAGTTCATGACCACCAGCCGCCCGCTGTGGCTGCAGTTGCTGATCCTGGCCGCCACCATGCTGGCCGTGGACACCATGGTCATGCACGGCTATGCGGCCAGCGCCAGCGCGCTGCGCGGCTTCATGCGCAGCGCGCGTGCCGTGCGCAGCCAGAACCGGGTCTTCGGCGCGCTGCTGATGGCCGTGGGCACGGGGCTGTTCTTCGTGCAGCGCGCCTCGCGCTAACCCTAGGCTGTCGCGCGCCCGACATGGAGCGCGCGGCACCGGCCCCTACCATTTGGGGCATGAAAACCTTCCATTCCTATTCCGAAGTGCGTGCCTGCGTGGGGCAGGAAGTCGCCGTCAGCGACTGGATCACCATCACCCAGCAGCAGGTGCAGCTGTTCGCCGATGCCACGGGCGACCAGCAGTGGATCCATGTGGACCCCGAGCGCGCGTCCAAGGGCCCCTTCGGCGCGCCGATCGCGCATGGCTTTCTGACGCTGTCGCTGATCCCCCAGTTTTTCCAGAGCTGCTTTCACATCGAAGGCGCGCAAATGGGCGTGAACTACGGCCTCAACCGCGTGCGCTTCACCTCGCCCGTGCCCGTGGGCAGCCGCCTGCGCGCGCGCCTGACGCTGCAGGCCGCCGAGCCCATCGAGCCCGGCGGCCTGCAGATGACCTGGCTGGTGACCGTGGAGCGCGAAGGCGCCGACAAGCCCGCCTGCGTGGCCGAGTCCGTGGCCCGCAACTACGGTGCCAAGGCCTGAATGAAAACTGACCCCCACGCTACCCTTGCTGCGCAAGGCCCGCTGCCCCCCCAAGGGGGCGCTTTTCATCTTGGGGCGGCCCGGCGATGAAAAAAGCCCGCAGGGGGTACCTGCGGGCTGGCTGCGTGGTGGCAGCGGTTGCGGGGTCTGGGGCTCAGGCGCCGAAGTTCAGCTGGCCCGAACGCTCGGCAGCGGCGGCCTCGCGGCGCACTTCCTCGCGGCTCACGCCAGCGGTGGCGGTGTTCTGGATGGGCAGGTAGCCTTCGGCGACGGAGGGCATGGTGCCATTGGCCTGGGCGGCCTTCAGGTCGGCCATGACCTGGGCACGTGTCAGCGTGCTTTGGGTCTTCACTTCGGGCGGGTAGCTGCTGTTGTCGGCGTAGTCGAAGCCGGCGGCCTGGGCGGCGAAGGCGGAAACGGTGAGGGCGGCCAGGACGGCAAAACGGCGGGTGTTCTTCATGATTCAAGTCCTTTGTTTTGTTTCTGGGACAGGGCGTTCCTTGCGGAAATCGCTTGGTAACGTAGAGCCCATGACTCAAATGTAGGATGGTGTGGAATCGGGATAAACCCTTGGATTGGCAATGCGCTTTTTCAGCGGTTGAAACAATCGGCGGGGAACTTTCCGCCGACCCAGGCCGGTCGCTCAGGCCGCGCCCGTCGCGCCCTCGGCCAGTGCGGCGCCGGCAAACTGCTGCTGGCGCCAGGCTTCAAACACCGTCACGGCCACGGCGTTGGACAGGTTCAGGCTGCGCTGCTGCGGCAGCATGGGCAGGCGCAGGCGCTGCTGCGGCGGGAACTGCTCGCGCAGCTCGGCGGGCAGGCCCTTGCTTTCGGAGCCGAACACCAGCCAGTCGCCGGGCTGGAAGCCGATGGCGTGGGCGGGGCTGCTGCTGTGCGTGGTCATGGCGAACATGCGCTGGCGGTCCGGCCGGCAGTCCTGCAGGAAGGCCTGCCAGTCGGCATGGCGGCGCACGGGAGCGTACTCGTGGTAGTCGAGGCCGGCGCGGCGCATCAGGCGGTCTTCCATGGAAAAGCCCAGCGGCTCGATCAGGTGCAGGCTGCAGCCTGTGTTGGCGGCCAGACGGATCACATTGCCGGTATTGGGCGGGATCTCCGGCGCGACGAGAACGATATGGAACATGGCCCGTATTGTCTCGCGGTGGCAGATGCCCCCGGGCCCCGGTCCCCTGCGGTCAGGGCGTGCGCGCCAGCACCAGGGCGCTGACCTCGGCCGCGCCTGCGCGGCGCAGGCAGGTGGCCAGCGCATGCAGGCTGGCGCCCGTGGTCATCACATCGTCGATCAACAGGATCTTGCGGCCGCGCACGTGGGCCAGCTGCGCAGGTGGCACGGCAAAGACCGTGCGCAGCTGGCGCAGGCGCAGGGCGCGCGGCAGGTCATGCTGGGCCTGTGCCGTGTGGGCGCGCTGCACAGCCTGGTGCCGCAGCTTGCCCCGGGTGGATGCGTTGCAGAGCGCGCGGGCCAGCACCAGGGTCTGGTGAAAGCCGCGCTCTCGCAGGCGCTGCGGCGACAGCGGCATGGGCAGCAGCAGGTCGCATTGCTGCAGTTGCTCGCGCGCCTGAGGCAACTCCAGCAGCAGATCGGCCAGGCTGCGTGCCAGGCCGGTGTCTCCCCGGAACTTGAAGTCGCCGATCACCGTGTGCCACGGGTAGGCATAGTCCAGCGCGGCCAGGCAGTGTGTCAACGCGG
>NZ_JTKZ01000337.1:0-9287 GCF_000799035.1 Delftia sp. ZNC0008 | reverse complement strand
CCCAGCAGCGGCAGGGCCACCATGTCGTGGTCAACGGCTGCGCCGCCGTCGCGGCCCGGCATGGCGTCGGGGGCGCCCTGCACGGTCAGTGACGCATCGAGTGCGTACATATCCTGGGAGACGGTGTCTCCGAGCATGCTGTTGTCCGCACCGGAGCCGGCGTCGGCCGGCTTGCGTTGGAAGCGATTTGCAAGACGTTGCAAGAATGACATGGGACGACCTTCAGAAACTCAGGCGCGAATGCTCAGAAACTCGGAGGTTTGGGACAGGCGCTGCAGTTGCAGCTCCTGCCAGCGGTGGCCCGCTTCATCGATATGCACGGGGCCGAAAAAGGCGGGAGAGTGCTCGGGCGCAGGCTCGGTGCGCACGAATGCGTCGGCGCTGCGCAGGCCCTGCAGGCGGTCCACGAGCAGGGCCGCATTCACTTCCAGCGCGGCATTGAACGCCAGCAGGCTGGACTCGGCCAGCGCCGGTTCGCTGCGTGTCACGCCGTGGCCCAGCAGGCTGGCCAGGTCGATCACGCCGGCCAGGGTGCCGCGCAGGTTGGCAATGCCCAGGAACCAGGGCTTTGTATAGGGCACAGGCTGCACGCCGGCCCAGGGAAAGATCTCGCCGGACTGGCCCAGCGGCATCAGGTAGTTGCGCCCGCCGGCCTGGACGGCCAGCCAGGCCGCCACCTTGACGCCTTCGCTGCGTGCGGCCTGAAGGCGGCCAGCCAGACGGGACTGCAGATCGCGCAGTGCTTCACGGTTCGCCATGGGCAGCGCACCAGATCAGTTCAGCGCCGCGATCTTGGCCTGCAGCTCGTCTGCATCCACAGGCTTGGTGATGTAGTCCCGCGCACCCTGGCGCATGCCCCAGACCCGGTCGGTCTCCTGGTTCTTGCTGGTGCACATGATGATGGGCAGGTCGGCGTACAGCGGGTCGCGCGTGATGGCACGCGTCAGTTGAAAGCCGTTCTGGCCGGGCATGACCACGTCCATCAGGATCAGGTCGGGACGGTCTTCGGCCAGGCTGCGCATGGCCTCTTCGCCATTCTCGGCCGTGCGTACCTGCAGGCCCTGCTTTTGCAGCATGTCGGACAGAAACATCAGTTCGGTCTTGGAGTCGTCCACGACCAGGACTTTGCGGATGGGCATCAAAGTGCTCCTATGGTTTGCTTGCCGAACTGCTCCACGGCCTGCAGCAGCTGGTCTTTGGTGAAGGGTTTCGTGAGGTAGTCCTGGCAGCCCACCATGCGCCCGCGCGCCTTGTCGAATACGCCGTCCTTGGACGAGAGCATGACCACAGGCGTGTCAGCAAAGCGCGCGTTGCGCTTGATGATGGCGCAGGTCTGGTAGCCGTCCAGCTTGGGCATGAGGATGTCGCAGAAGATCAGCTGGGGCTGGTAGTCGTTGACCTTGGACAGTGCGTCGAAGCCGTCGTCGGCCAGGAGCACTTCGTGCCCGCCCTGCTTGAGGAAGATTTCTGCGCTGCGGCGGATGGTATTGCTGTCATCCACCACGAGTACGCGCAAGGGTGCGCCCGATGTCGTCACTGAGAAACCTCCCGGAAATGTATGAGTCGGCGCGGGTGGTCCCGCGCTCAGATTTCGACCATCTCAAAGTCTTCTTTACGTGCTCCGCACTCGGGACAGGTCCAGTTCATGGGCACGTCTTCCCAACGCGTCTGGGGTGCGATGCCATGCTCGGGGCAGCCTTGCGCCTCGTCATAGATCCACCCGCAGATCAAGCACATCCAAGTTTTGGGGTCGGTCACAGCTTAAAGGGCCTTCACATAGAATGCAACGATTGTATCTAGTCACAACCACCCGCCACGGCCTTCGCTGGCGGGGCGCACACTGGGCTGAGCCATGGCATTGAACCCCTCCAACTCCCCCAGTCCCGACACCGAGCCGATGGACGAAACCGCGCCCGTCTGCGTGCTGGTCTTCAACGCCAGCGACCCCAGCGGGGCGGGCGGCCTGTCGGCCGATATCGCCACCATCGCCTCGGTCGGCGGCCATCCGCTGCCCGTGGTCACGGGTGCCTACGCACGCGATTCGGCCAAGATCTTCGAGCATTTTCCCTTTGACGACGAGGCCGTGGCCGAGCAGGCGCGCGCCGTGCTGGAGGACATTCCCGTGTCCGCCATCAAGGTCGGTTTCGTGGGCAGCCCGGGCAACCTGGCAGCGATTGCCGAGATCGCCTCCGACTACCCCGACATCCCCATCGTCTGTTACATGCCCGACCTGTCGTGGTGGGAGGAAGACCCGCTCGACCAGTACATGGACGCCCTCAAGGAACTTGTTCTTCCGCAAACGTCTGTGTTGGTTGGAAGCCACAGTACGCTGTCGCGCTGGCTGCTGCCCGACTGGACCAACAGCCGCAGCCCCACGGCGCGCGACATCGCCATGGCGGCCGAGGCCCTGGAAGTGCCCTACGTGCTGGTCACCGGCATTCCCCTGCCCGACCAGTTCGTGGACAACGTGCTGGCCACGGCGCAGTCGGTGCTGGGCAACAGCAAGTACGAGATGTTCGACGCCACCTTCACCGGCTCGGGCGACACCCTGTCGGCCGCGCTGACGGCCCTGGTGGCCAGCGGCAACGACCTGGGGCTGGCCACGCAGGAGGCGCTGGAGTACCTGGACCGCAGCCTGGACAGCGGCTTTCGCCCCGGCATGGGCCACTACATCCCGGACCGCATGTTCTGGGCCCAGCCCGAGCCCGAGGATGAAGATGCCGAGGCCGCCGCCGAGCCCCTCGCCGAACTGGACCCCGACACCCAGGCCATCGAAGGCTTCGTGATGCCCCCTCATGACACCAAGCATTGAGGCAGGCCACCGCCTGAGCGGCTGCGCGGCCGGCACAGGCCCTTGGCTTGGCACCTCTGGCTTGTACCCCGCACATGGCAGACTCCTGCACTATGACCACTGACCTGAATATTCCCCTGTTCGAACGCGCCAAGGCCGTGATCCCCGGCGGCGTGAATTCGCCCGTGCGCGCCTTCAACGCCGTGGGCGGCACGCCGCGCTTCGTGCGCCGTGCGCAGGGCGCGCATTTCTGGGACGAGAACGCCCAGCAGTTCACCGACTACATCGGCTCCTGGGGTCCGATGATCCTGGGCCACGGCCACCCCGAGGTGATGGCCGCCGTGCAGGCCGCCGCGCTGGAAGGCTTCTCCTTCGGCGCCCCCACGGAGCGCGAGGTCGTGCTGGCCGAGAAGATCCTCTCGCTCATGCCCTCCATGGACATGGTGCGCATGGTCAGCTCGGGCACCGAGGCCGGCATGAGCGCGCTGCGCCTGGCGCGCGGCTTCACGGGCCGCAACAAGATCATCAAGTTCAACGGCTGCTACCACGGCCATGCCGACGCCCTGCTGGTCAAGGCCGGCTCGGGCCTGGCGACCTTTGGCGCCTCCTCCTCGGCCGGCGTGCCGCAGGACGTGGTCAAGGACACCGTGGTGCTGGAATACAACGACGTGGGCCAGCTCGAGGAGGCCTTCGCCCAGTTCGGCGACCAGATCGCCTGCGTGATCATGGAGCCCATTGCAGGCAACATGAACTTCGTGCGCGCCAGCGTGCCCTTCACGCGCCGCATCCGCGAACTCACGCGCGAGCATGGCGCGCTGATGGTCTACGACGAGGTGATGACCGGATTTCGCGTGGCCCTGGGCAGCGCCCAGAGCCTGTACGCCCAGCAGATCGAAGGCTTTGCGCCCGACATCACCGTGCTGGGCAAGGTCATCGGCGGCGGCATGCCCATGGCGGCCTTCGGCGCGCGCCGCGAGATCATGGAAAAGCTCTCGCCCCTGGGCCCGGTCTACCAGGCAGGCACCCTGTCGGGCAACCCCATTGCCACGGCCTGCGGCCTCAAGACGCTGGAGCTGATCAGCGAGCCGGGCTTCCACGACGCCCTGCACGCGAAGACCGGCCGCCTGATGGCCGGCTTCAAGGCCGAGGCCGACGCCGCCGGCGTGCCCTTCAGCGTGGACCACCAGGGCGGCCTGTTCGGCTTCTACCTGCTGCCCGAGCTGCCCAGCACCTGGACCGAGGTCATGAAGACCGATGGCGCACGCTTCAACCGCTTCTTCCACGGCATGCTGGAGCGCGGCCACTACTTCGCACCCGCCCTGTACGAGGCCGGCTTCGTGAGCGCCGCGCACACGGACGAGGACATCGACAAGACCATCGAAGCCGCACGCGAAGTGTTCAAGACGCTCTGACGCTGGCCCGTACCTGCCGATCGAGCCCGCCCTTGCGGGCTCTTTTCACGTCAGGGCCGAAGAAAAGCCTGGCGCGCCTGTTCGACCTCATCGCGCACGGCACAGCCCTGCGCATGGTCGTTGACCAGGCCCATGGCCTGCATGAACGAGTAAACGGTCGTAGGCCCCACGAACTTCCACCCGAGCTTCTTCAGCTCCTTGGACAGCGCCCGGGACTCGGCCGTCTCGGACACGGGCCCGCCACCGGTCACGGGCTCCGGCGCATGGCGCCAGAAGAAGGCCGACAGCGAGCCTTGCGCCTCCACCATCTCCAGCGCCCGCTGCGCGTTGTTGATCACGGCCTCGATCTTGCCGCGATGCCGCACGATGCCCGCATCGCCCAGCAGCCGCAGCACGTCGTCCTCGGTGAAGCGCGCGACCTGGTGGAAGTCGAAGCCCGCAAAGGCCGCGCGGAAGTTCTCGCGCTTGTTGAGGATGGTCAGCCAGCTCAGGCCGGACTGGAAGCCTTCGAGGCTGAGCTTCTCGAACAGGCGCCGGTCGTCGGTGACGGGAAAGCCCCATTCACGGTCGTGGTAGGCCAGGTAGCTGTCCGTGGCCGCGCACCAGTGGCAGCGCGGCCGGCCGTCGGGGGCGGTGAACAGGCGGGACATGGTCAGGATTCCCCGGGTTCGGGAGAAGGGAGGGACAGCAGCCAGGCCGCCATCTGCAGGGATTGCGCCGTATCGATGTGCGGGTGGCGCGGCATGATGGCGCGGCCCCATTCGCCGGCCCCGCCCTCGCGGATCTTGCGCGCCAGGTAGTCGGCGGCATCTTCGCGGCCACGGTAGCGGCCGGCGATCTGCTGGAAGGACGGGCCCACGTAGTGGCGCACCAGGCCGTGGCAGCGCAGGCAGTCATTGCCTTCCACCAGGGCCTTGCCGGCGGCCAGCTGCGCGTCGGCTGTCACGGCAGCTGCGGCCGCCGCCGTGGTGGCCCCGACAGCCGGCCCGCGCATGATGCGCCAGCCGATGTTGAAGACACCCAGCGCCACCAGCAGCATGAAGACCACGAGCGCCCAGCCCAGCCAGCGGGGCCGCTGGGGGGCGTCGTCGCCCTCGTCGTCTGCGCCAGGAGGCAGTTGGCCGGCCATCAGTGGCGGAAGTGGCGCACGCCGGTGAAGACCATGGCCACGCCGCGCTCGTTGGCGGCGTCAATGACTTCCTGGTCGCGCATGGAGCCGCCGGGCTGGGCCACGCAGGTGGCGCCTGCGTCAACGACCACGTCCAGGCCGTCGCGGAAGGGGAAGAAGGCATCGCTGGCCACGACCGTGCCCTGCAGGCTCAGCTTGGCGGCCTCGGCCTTGATGGAGGCGATGCGCGCCGAGTCCAGGCGGCTCATCTGGCCTGCGCCCACGCCCATGGTCATGCCGTTCTTGCAGAACACGATGGCATTGCTCTTGACGTACTTGGCGACCTTCCAGGCGAACAGCAGGTCCTGCAGTTCTTCGGGCGTAGGCTGCTTGACGGTGACGACCTTGAGGTCGGCCAGGGCCAGCTCATGGTTGTCGGCGGTCTGCAGCAGCAGGCCCGAGCCGACGCGCTTGGCGTCCACGGCGTTGCGGCCCTGGTCCCAGGCGCGCTCGCCGCCGGCCGGCAGGGCGATCTTCATGAGGCGCACATTGACCTTGGGCTTGAAGATTTCCAGCGCCTCGGCCGTGAAGTCGGGGGCCATCAGCACCTCGACGAATTGCTTGACCACGGCCTCGGCCGCCGCCTTGTCCACCGTGCGGTTGAAGGCGATGATGCCGCCGAAGGCGCTGGTGGGGTCGGTCTGGAAGGCCTTGGCATAGGCTTCGTGCGCGTCCTTGCCCACGGCCACGCCGCAGGGGTTGGCGTGCTTGACGATCACGCAGGCAGGCTGCTCGAAGCTCTTGACGCATTCCCAGGCGGCGTCGGCGTCGGCGATGTTGTTGTACGACAGCTCCTTGCCCTGCAGCTGCTCGCCCGTGACCAGGGAGCCGGGGGCCGGATACAGGTCGCGGTACAGGGCGGCCTGCTGGTGGCTGTTTTCGCCGTAGCGCAGGTCCTGCACCTTGGTGAAGTGGCCGTTGCTCTGGCCGGGGAAGGCGCTGCGCTCTGGCACGTAGGCTTCGGAGAGCTTGTCGTCCTCGAACTTCACGCTGGACAGGTAGTCGCTGATGGCGCCGTCGTATTGGGCAATGCGGTTGAAGGCGGCCACGGACAGCGCAAAGCGCAGCTTGTCGGACAGCTTTCCGTTGGCCTTGAGTTCGGCCAGCACGGCCTCGTACTGGCCGGCATCGGTGATCACGCCCACGTCGGCCCAGTTCTTGGCGGCAGAGCGCACCATGGCCGGGCCGCCGATGTCGATGTTCTCGATGGCATCGGCCAGCGTGCAGCCGGCCTTGGCCACGGTGGCCTCGAAGGGGTAGAGGTTCACCACCAGCAGGTCGATGGTGTCGATGCCGTGCTCCTTGAGGGCCGCCATGTGGGCGGGCAGCTCGCGGCGCGCCAGCAGGCCGCCGTGGACCTTGGGGTGCAGGGTCTTGACGCGGCCGTCCAGCATCTCGGGGAACTGGGTGACTTCGGCGACCTCGGTCACGGGCAGGCCGGCCTCGGCCAGCAGCTTGGCGGTGCCGCCGGTGGACAGCAGCTTGATGCCCAGGGCGTGCAGGCCTTGGGCGAATTCGACAATACCGGTCTTGTCAGAGACGGAGAGCAGGGCGTTCATGGGCGTCGGTGCAGGGAGTTTGAAAAAAGGGGAATTCGTGCCGCTCAGAGCATGTCGTGCTCAAGCAGCTTCTTGCGCAGCGTGTTGCGGTTCAGGCCCAGCCAGTCGGCGGCGCGGGACTGGTTGTTGTCGGCCTGGCTCATCACCACTTCCAGCAGCGGCTTTTCGACCAGGTGGATCAGCATGTCGTACATGCCATTGGGCTTTTCGCCGTCGAGATCGCGGAAGTACCCCTCCAGGCTTTCACGCACGCATTGTTCGATGTTCTGGTTGCTCATACTGTCATTCCTGCGGGCTCTGCGAATTCGGCGCTTGTGGCGCCGGCATCGATGGCGGCTGGTATCCGGTCCATCTGCGCGCCCAGGGCGTCCAGATAGTCGGCCACGGCCTGCCATTGCACCGCGCAGTCCTCGATGGTGTTGATGTGTTGTCTGAATGCCTCGCCGCCCGGCAGGCTGCGCAGGTACCAGGCGATGTGCTTGCGCGCACTGCGCACGCCGGTGCCTTCGCCGTACAGGCTGTAGTGGTCCTGCAGATGCTCCAGCAGCAGCCGGCGCAGCTCAGCCACCAGGGGCGGGGCCATGTGCTCGCCCGTGGCCAGGAAGTGCGCGATCTCGCGGAAGATCCATGGCCGGCCCTGGGCGGCGCGGCCGATCATCACGGCATCGGCGCCCGTGTAGGCGAGCACGTCGCGTGCCTTCTCGGGGCCGGTGATGTCGCCATTGGCCACCACGGGCACGCGCACCGCCGCCTTGACGGCAGCGATGGTGTCGTACTCGGCAAAGCCCTTGTAACCCTGCTCGCGCGTGCGGCCGTGCACGGTGAGCATCTGTATGCCCACCTCCTCGAAGCGGCGGGCCAGCACCACGGCGTTCCTGTGCGCGTCGCACCAGCCGGTGCGCATCTTCAGCGTGACGGGCACGCCGTGCGGGGCGCAGGCCTCTACCACAGCCTGGGCAATCTCCACGGCCAGGGCCTCGTTCTGCATCAGGGCCGAGCCGGCCCATTTGTTGCAGACCTTCTTGGCCGGGCAGCCCATGTTGATGTCGATGATCTGGGCGCCACGGTCCAGGTTGTAGCGCGCGGCCTCGGCCATCATCTCGGCGTCCGTGCCCGCGATCTGCACCGCGATGGGCCCGGGCTCGCCTTCATGGTTGGCGCGGCGCGAGGTCTTGAGGCTGTTCCACAGGTCCTTGCGCGAAGTCACCATCTCGCTGACCGCATAGCCCGCGCCCAGGGCCTTGCACAGCTGGCGGAACGGCCGATCCGTCACCCCCGCCATGGGGGCGACGAACAGGCGGTTGGCCAGGGCATGGGGGCCTATGGACAGGGGAAGGGAGGACATCGGGAAAGCCGGAGAAAACGCGCGCGCCGATCACAAAACGGGCGGCAACAAAGGACCAAGATTGTACCTGCCCAAATTTTCAGCAGGGCTAAAACCGGGCCGTCAAGGCGGCCAAGCGGCGAAAACAAGACAGCGCAGCGGTTTCATGGTGTGGGAACGAAGGTGCGCACCTGGCCCGGAACGGCCTGCAGCCCGTAGGCACCGAGCCGGCCCTGCCACCAGCGGCGGTTGAATTGCACGTCAGGAGAGACCTGGTCGTCGGGCATGGGGCGCAGGCCGACCTTCTGCAGCCCGGCTTTCTGCTGCCCAGCCTCAAGCCCCAGGTCCAGCGCCTCGCCGTCGGCCAGCGGGCCGCGCACCACGGCCATGGCCTTGCGCCCGTCGGTCACCCAGGCGTCCAGCACCAGGGCCGGGCGGGGCTCGGGACCGGCCAGGCTCACGCAGCCTTGCAGACGCGGCTCCAGGCCCAGAGGCTCCAGCTCGCGCTGCAGCTGCTCCAGCCTGTCGGCCACGGCCGGGTCCGGCAGGGTGCAGCCCTTGGCCTGCAGCGCCTTGCCCCAGGCCGAGGTCGGTGCGGCCTCCTGGGTCGGCGGCGCCTGGGCAGCGGCCTGTGCCACCACGGTGGTGTCCTTGCCCGGCGATGGCTGCAACGCGGCGCAGCCGGCCAGGCCGGCTGCTGCCATTCCCAATGCCGCCCATCCCGCCCATCCTGCAATCCGCCCTGTCTGCATGACGCCCCCTGTTCTTTGTGGTTCCGGACCAGGCCCCACGATAGCTTCAGGCCGACAAGGCGTCAGCCAGCGCAGACCTACACTTGGCAGCACCTATGGAAGTCTGGATGCATCAATTGCTGGGCTGGCTGGCGCTGCCGCAGTTCGGCCTCAGCACCGTGTTCATCGTGGCCCTGATCTCGGCCACGCTGCTGCCGCTGGGCTCGGAGCCTGCGGTGGTCGGCCTGCTCCAGCTCAATCCCGATCTGTTCTGGCAGACGGTTTTCGTGGCCACGACGCGG